>JALSHM010000114.1 GCA_026982235.1 Robiginitomaculum sp.
ATAATTATGTATTCATCGCCCGGGCGGGAACCGCCAAAGCCTTATGGGACGACTTATATAAAGATGTTGAGAAAGCGCTTTTAAGACTGGCGTAAATCGGTATAAAGCCAAAAACCATATTACTATCCCTCAATTGGAAGACATATCATGGACGATCAAAAACGATTTATGCTGGCAATGTTGCTTTCTGGCCTAGTGATTACCGCCTATTTTTTCCTCTACGCTAACCCCCAGGCAAAAAAAGCTCAGCAGATAGCCCAACAAGAAATCGCGGCACAGCAGCAAAAAATTGAACAAATTGTTACCCCACCCATCGACAGGACTGAATTGATTGCTAAAGACGCAGTCAAAGGCACACGTATCAATATCGAGACACCTGCGCTCACAGGTTCATTCTCTACTACGGGTTCCCGGATTGACGATTTACGCCTGAAACGATACAGGCAAACTATCGACGAAGATTCTGAAACCGTTATCCTGTTTTCGCCACAAGGCTCTGAGCATGCTGCGGAAGTGTTTGACAACTGGATCAAGGTTGACGGTATCAATGATACAAAAAGTGGTGCAGACGCAGTTTGGAGTGTGATTAGCGGCTCCACCCTCACCCCAAATAGTCCCATTACCCTAAAATTTGACGGTGACGGCTTTAGCGTGCGCCGTATTATCAGTGTTGATGAAGACTATCTATTTACCTTGAACGATACCGTTACCAATACGTCAAACACAGAAATTGCTGTAGTGCGCAAAGGGGCGGCACGCCAATATGGTTTGCCGGCAGACCTGACCAACTTCCCGTTCATTCTTCAAGAAGGGCCAATTTCTATTGTGGACGGCACTTATGACGACTTGAACTACAAAAAACTGACCAAGAAAAAAACCGTAAGCAGAGAAGGTGCTGCTGGCTGGGCCGGGTTAACCGATCGCTATTGGCTTGCTGCAGCCATCGCTCCGCAAGGCAAACAAATGTCTGCCAATTTCAACTTTAGAACTATGAATGGATCTGACATATACGAAGCTGGCTACACATTAGCGCCGGAAATTCTTAGCCCAGGTATCTCAATCCAATCAACCGGATATGTATATGCCGGTGCCAAACGGAAAAACCTACTTAAGCATTACGAAAAGACAGTCGGGATATCCCAGCTTGAACGTGCTATTGATTATGGGCGCTTGCGAATATTGGCCTTACCGTTTTCCTGGGCGCTCACCCAATTAGGTAATCTCACTGGAAACTTTGGTGTCGGTATTTTACTGCTCACTTTAATCTTGAAAATCATATTATTCCCGCTGAACAACAAATCCTACTCCAGCATGGCAAAAATGCGCGGAATTGCGCCGAAGGTCGCCAAGATGAAAGAGCGCTACGGCGACGACCGGATGAAACTGCAACAAGAGACCATGGCGCTATATAAAAAAGAGGGTGTTAACCCTGTGGCCGGATGCTTGCCTATGATTCCGCAAATGTTCATTTTCTTTGCCTTGTATAAATCCTTATTCATCACATTTGAAATGCGCCATGCGCCGTTCTTTGGCTGGCTCAAGGATCTGTCGGCACGTGACCCGCTGTCTATCTTGAACGGGTTTGGGCTATTCTCTTGGGACGGTATTCCGGTTGAGTTTTTATCGTTCTTTGCCCTAGGCCCCCTCGCCCTGCTTTACGGTACAACTATGGCTTTGATGCAAACATTAAACACGCCGCCAACCGATAAAACCCAAGCACGGATTATGCAACTTATGCCTTGGTTCTTTATGTTTATTTTGGCACCATTCGCGGCAGGTCTCTTACTATACTGGGTGTGGAATAATATTCTGACCATTTTCCAGCAATATTATATTACCCGCAAGCACAAGGTTGAAACACCGCTGGATGTGTTCTTTAATAAAATTTTTGGCAAAAAGCCCAAGCCAGCTAATAAATAGTCATGGCCGCAGACGACCCAAATATCGAAGCAGGGAGGCGCCTGTTCGCCCATCCCGTTAGCTTTATCAAAAGCGTAGTGGCGCTAGAACATTTACCGGCTGCAGACCGACCTGAAATATGCTTTGCTGGGCGCTCTAATGTTGGTAAATCATCACTGATAAATGCCTTGTGCAACCAAAAAGGGCTGGCACGTGCTTCCAATACGCCGGGTCGCACAAGGGAACTGAATTATTTCAACTTATCCGACCGTTTGTTTTTGGTGGATTTACCAGGCTATGGTTATGCGCGAGCATCTAAAACTGATATTGCCCACTGGACACGGCTAACCCGCGATTTCCTACGTGGTCGTGCGCCTTTGCGCCGGGTGTTTGTGTTGATTGATTCGCGACGCGGCATTATGGCACCTGATTTGGAAATCATGGATATGCTGAATGAAGCAGCTGTCACCTACCAAATTGTCCTGACCAAGTCCGACAAACTCAAAAAAGGCCAAGTAGACAAAGTTCGCGCAGCGAGCCAAGAGAAAATATCCAAGCGAGCTGCCGCACATCCGGTTGTACTGGTCACTTCGGCAGAAAAGAAAACTGGTTTAGAGCAGCTAAAAGCTGAAATTGTTAGTTTGGCTTTAAGTGAAACCGAGGTATAGAGCTCAGATGTTAAAACGTCGCAAAAATGAAACAGGCTGGGCAAGCGCAAAAACCCTGTCCGAAGCTCTGCCCTTTATTCAGCGTTATACGGGTAAAACCGTGGTAATAAAATTTGGCGGCAATGCTATGGGTGACAATACGCTGACCCGCGCATTTGCCAATGATGTGGTGTTGCTTAAACAATTCGGTATCCGCCCGGTCATTGTTCACGGCGGTGGCCCACAAATTGGATCCATGCTGTCACGCCTCGGTATCAAGAGCGAATTTAAAGACGGGTTACGTGTATCTGATTTGGAAACAGTCGAAGTAGCCGAAATGGTATTATCGGGCGCGATTAACAAGAACCTTGTGACGGCAATAAACCAAGCGGGTGGCCGCGCCGTCGGTTTGTCGGGTCGTGATGCCGGGTTGATAACCGCCAAAAAAATGCGCGACGATTTGGGTTTTGCTGGCAAGCCCGGCAGTACAGATGTATCGGTGCTGGATGCTTTGGCAGCTGCTGATCCGGGCTTTATCCCCGTAGTGTCGCCTATTAGCTCAAGCGCAGACGGTGAAATCTTAAATGTCAATGCAGATACGGCAGCGGGCGTCTTAGCGGGCGCACTGGGTGCTGCGCGTTTGATGCTGTTGACCGATATAGAGGGCGTGATGGATGCAGACGGCAATTTGCTCACTAGCTTGACACCAGCGGATGTAAAAAAACTCATAAACGACGGCACGGCCAAAGGCGGCATGATACCAAAATTAGGTACGGCTTTAGACGCCCGCACCGCTGGAGTCGAGGCGGTTGTAATCATAGACGGGCGCCGTTCTCACGGCCTATTGGTTGAATTGTTCACCGACCAAGGCGCAGGGACTTTGATAAAGTAATGTACACACTAGCACATATAGCTGCGGCCATGAGTTTAGCTCTCTCTCTAAGCACAACAAGTTTTGCTCAAGAAACAACTCCCTCCCCACAAACCTCAGCACAGACTTCAAAAACCGTAACAGAACAACCTCCTTGGCAAGTCTGTAACGAAACCTCATTCGTGCTGGATATGGCCATAGCTGGTGTGCCCGCTGGACAAGCAGGGCAACCTATATCTGTGTGGGGCTGGACAAGTTTGCGCCCCGGAGCTTGTCAAATTGTTGACGTTGAAAAAGGCACACCACGTTTCGTTTATGCCCGCAGTGCCACACTGCACCAAGGCGGAATGCGTGAATGGAAAGGTCACTATGATTATTGTGTTGCAAAGGATGATTTCACGGCAAAGACCGATATTTCTTGCGACCTACAAAACATGACCACAGCACAATTTTTGCAAATTATCCCAACAGAAAGCCGCACTGCCTTTGTCGAACCGGATGGCTTTGGTCGTTTTGCAGAAACTGCTGGCCTACAACGCCTGCTCATGGATAATAATTATGATATAAAACGCATTGATGGCCGCAGCGGAAAACGCACAACCAATACATTGCGCAAGTTTTTGAAAGACCATAACCTTAAAACCAATATCAGTGTGGACGCTAAGTTTACGGCACTCCTAGACAATGCCCGCGCCGTCAGGGCAAATGTTGGTGTGCGGCTATGCAATAAATCCTCAGCTAAATTATGGGCCGCTCTAGCCTATGAAAACAACGGCACTATGGAAGCCCAAGGCTGGTGGCCTATTGACAAAGGCAGTTGCGTTCAGCCTTTCGCAGAAAACCTGAAAGACCGGAACGCCCATTATTATGCGCGCCAGGAAACGGTATCCGGTGTTGATAATATACTCAAAACAACAGGGAAAAATGCAAAAGAATTCTGTATTGGT
>JALSHM010000115.1 GCA_026982235.1 Robiginitomaculum sp.
GGCCTTGGTCACCAATTCCTCGGCCATGCAGAACGCTGTATGTCGATTATCCATTTAGTCGACGGCACCCAAGAAAACCCCGGTGCGGCCTATAAAACCATCCGCAAAGAACTGGAAGATTATGCAGATCTATTTAAGGATAAACCTGAAATCGTCGCTCTGAATAAATGTGATGCCATAGATGCGCAAACTATCAAAGCCCGCTCTGCGGAACTCGCAGAAGCGTGCGGGGCAAAAGTGTTTACCGTTTCTGGCGTGGCCGGTATAGATGTCAAACAACTGATGACGGCAGCTTTTAAGCATGTGGAAGCCAGTCGCAAAGCCGATAAAAAGGCTCGCTTGGCTCGGCTTAAGGCTGATGCCCGCAAGCAAGCTGGGTTAGAACCCGAGACAGATAAATGGCGACCTTAATTTGACTGCGTTTAATCACTATAACCGCATAGCCGTAAAAATCGGCTCCTCCTTGTTGGTCGACGAGACGACGGGTCTAATCAATCAGGCTTGGCTGGAGAGCTTGGCCCACGACATTGCCAGGCTTGTGCAATCAAGCAAGCAAATTCTCATCATTTCTTCTGGCGCTATCGCTCTGGGTCGCGGACGGTTGGGACTGGGTAAGGACAAATTATCCTTAGCAGAAAAACAAGCCTGCGCCGCCGCAGGACAAGTGGTTTTAACCCAAACCTATGAGGCCGTCCTCGCACCGCTTGGTCTCAACACCGCGCAGGCTCTGCTCACGCTAAATGATACTGAAGATCGCCGTCGCTGGATAAATGCCCGGGCCACTTTGGCAACTTTGCTCACGCTTGGCGCCATTCCCATTATCAATGAAAATGATACGGTGGCCACAGATGAAATTCGCTATGGCGATAATGACCGCTTGGCCGCCCGCGTGGCGCAAATGTGCGGAGCAGATTTATTGGTGTTATTGTCGGATGTTGACGGCCTTTATGATGCGGATCCAACCCTAAACAATAATGCCAAACATATTGCTGAAATCCGGGAAATCACCCCCGAAATCATGGCTATGGGCGGCGATTCTAACAAAAAGCGCGGCACTGGTTCCGGTGGTATGGCGACCAAATTACAAGCAGCACGCATTGCCACAGAGGCCGGATGCGCCATGGTCATCACCAAAGGCGACGCCTATAATCCGCTTGCGGTTCTGGCGGACGGCGCAGGAAAATCCAGTTGGTTTTTGGCCAAGACAAACCCTCTCCTCGCCCGCAAGCAATGGATTGCAGGTAGCTTAAAGCCCAAAGGCAGCTTCATCATTGATGCAGGTGCCGCACGGGCTTTGGCCAAAGGCAGCAGTTTACTAGCCGCAGGGCTTGTGCAGACCGAGGGCGATTTTGAACGCGGGGAAGCCGTGCTCATACTAGATGAAGCGGGAAGTGAATTAGGGCGCGGACTTGCTGGATATAGCGCCGACAATGCGAACGCGATTAAAGGCTTGAAATCCAGCGACATCGAAGCTCAATTAGGCTATGACGGAGGCGCGGCACTGATACACCGCGATAATATGGTACTGAACAAATGATAGACAATCTTGAAAAATATATGAAGGACTTGGGCAATAATGCCCGCACTGCGGCGAATGCCTTACGCTTGGCCAGTCGCAAAACCCGCACAAATGCTATTCTTGCCATGGCAGCACAGGTTCGCAAAGCCGCACCAGATATTCTTGCCGCCAATAGCAAAGACATGGCGGCAGGTGCCGATAAAGGCTTGACCCCGGCCATGCTCGACCGCTTAAAACTATCGGACGAACGCATAGAGGGCATTGCCCAAGGCTTAGAAGCCGTGGCCGCCCTGCCCGACCCTATCGGCGCAGAGGACGAACGCTGGACACGCCCAAACGGACTGACCATAGCAAAAGTCCGCACACCTCTGGGTGTAATTGGCATGATATATGAGAGCCGTCCCAACGTCACAGCGGATGCGGCGTCCCTTTGTATCAAGTCCGCCAATGCCTGTATCTTGCGCGGCGGCTCAGAAGCTCTGCATTCCAATGTGGCACTCCATACTGCCATAATTAAAGGCTTGGAATCGGCGGGATTGCCGCAAACTTGTGTGCAATATGTGGGCACAACGGACCGCGATGCTGTTGGCCATATGCTGGGTGGGCTGGACGGTAATATAGATTTAATCATTCCGCGCGGCGGCAAAGGTCTAGTTGGGCGCGTCCAAAAAGATGCCCGCGTCCCCGTATTGGCGCACCTCGAAGGCCGCAACCACACTTATATTCATGGGGATGCCGACCCGGATATGGCGCGGGATGTACTTGTCAACGCCAAAATGCGCCGTACCGGAATTTGCGGTTCCACCGAAACATTATTGCTAGATAAGGCAGCAGCCGATATATTGCCTATGTTAGCACAAGCCCTGACGGATACGGGGTGCGAGCTACGCGGGGATGCGCAAGCTTGCGCCATTGTCGACACTATAAACCTCGCAAGCGAGACGGACTTCATGACCGAGCATTTGGATGCTATTCTCAATATTAAAATTGTGGACGGGCTAGACGCTGCCCTCAGCCATATCGATCAATATGGTAGCAACCACACAGATGCAATCCTTACGGAAAATGCAGACGCGGCAAGAGAATTTCTAGCCAAGGTCGATAGTGCCATTGTTATGCACAATGCTTCCACCCAATTTGCGGACGGCGGCGAGTTTGGATTTGGCGCTGAAATAGGCATTGCCACAGGCCGCCTACACGCACGCGGCCCCGTCGGCGCACAACACCTAACCAGTTATAAATATCAGGTTCTCGGCACGGGACAAACCCGGCCATGAGGATACGCCCTTGAGTTATGACGGGCAAAGCATCGGCTTGTTTGGCGGATCCTTCAACCCTGCCCACGCCGGGCATTTGCATGTCGCCCAGTGCGGTTTGCAAAGGCTTGGCCTCGATCAAATTTGGTGGATGGTTAGTCCCGGCAATCCCCTGAAAACCGACCAGACACCTTATAATGAGCGGGTCGCAAGCGTAAAAGCCCTAGGCCTACCACCGCGTATGCATATCAATCATATGGAGCGGGACTTCGGCACGCGCTATACGGTGGACACTCTACGCCGCGCCAAAAAACACTGGCCACATGCTCGATTTGTCTTCCTCATGGGGGCAGACAATCTACAGCAACTACCAAAATGGAAAAACTGGCGGGAAATTGTGGAAACCGTGCCCATCGCCGTGATAGCAAGACCCGGCGTAAAAACCAGCACCACAATAAAAGCCCGCCTGTCCCAAGCCGCCCGCCAATACGCCTATGCCCGCATCCCAGAGAGCCAAGCCCACACCCTAGCCAATTACCAAGCCCCCGCATGGACATATTTGACACCACCACTGAACGGAATGTCATCTACCGCCATTAGAGCGCTTAGCCATAGCCTTGACAGCAAAGCTGTGATAGACCATAAGCCCTGACCTTGATTTAATGGCCTGATAAAGGCTGACCAACGGAGTAAGACACTGACTAATTCATCTGATGTGCGCGAAGCCAAACTTGGTACGCTGCCTAAAACAAAAGAGACCGCAGCCCAGCTAGCGGATTTGATTTACGATATTCTCGACACCCAAAGCGCCGAAGACATTATACGGTTAGATTTGATTGGAAAATCCTCTATTGCCGACACTATGATTGTCGCCTCTGGTCGCTCAAACCGCCATGTTAATGCACTGTCCGATTATATCCAGCGCGGCCTTAAAGAAATCGGCCATAAAAAATTGGGTATTGAGGGCGATAAGCAAAATGATTGGGTTTTGATTGATGCGGGTGATGTTATTGTGCATTTATTCCGCCCGGAAGTGCGCGAGTTTTATGCGCTGGAAAAGCTGTGGGCCGTATCCCCCAGCAGTGACGATTTAGACTAAATGAATATTATCATCCGCGCCGCTGGTCTCATTAAATCCGGAGCGGAGCGGACACTGATTGATGATTATGTGGGGCGCGCCAATATTGTTGGCCGCAATATAGGCATCCCCAATATCAGCGAAAGTGCAGTTGACATTCGCGCCGCCAAATCCCGCAGTGCGGAAACCGAGAGCATATTATCCATAACAAAACCCGGCGATGTTTTGGTGATTTTGGACGAGCGCGGCAAAGCATTAACCTCGCGGCAAATGGCCGGGCAGATAGCCAACTGGCGCGATGACGGTATTGGCACAGTTATCTTTGCCATAGGCGGTGCCGATGGGTTTGAGCCAGCTGCCCTACCCGCAAATGCGGTAAAATGGCAGCTCGGCAAGCCGGTCTGGCCTCATAAATTGGTGCGCGTGATGATTGCTGAACAGGTTTATCGCGCCCTGTCCATATTGGCAGGCACGCCCTATCATCGGGATTGAGCTTT
>JALSHM010000116.1 GCA_026982235.1 Robiginitomaculum sp.
ACGAGATCGCCGCGAGGATATTCCTGCCTTACTTGAACACTTTATCAGGCGGGTCAATGCTCAAGAACGCCGCAGTGTGCGCGGCGCTGATACAGCGACACTCGAAATGCTGAAAAACTTTGACTGGCCCGGCAATGTGCGGCAGTTGGAAAATGCGGTGTTTCGTGCGGTTATTTTATCGGACGGCCATACATTAAGGCAGCAAGACTTCCCGCAAATTTCCGGGATGGCTCCGGTTGTTCCGGTGCAAGAGGTTGCCGGACTGCAAGATGAAATAGTTGGTGCGCAAGTTTCCCCAACTGACGATGAGAGCAATAAATTAAAGTTTTTGGATCGGAGTGGGCACTTGCGCTCTCTCGAAGCTATTGAACGGGATCTCATCCAATTTGCCATTGAAAATTATTCGGGTCATATGTCCGAAGTAGCAAGGCGGCTTGGTATTGGTCGCTCGACTTTATACCGGAAAGTGCGCGAACATGATTTGGATAAGCATATTAAAAAAGTAGCGCAAAATAAGAAATTCTTCGGACAAATTGACGCATCTGCGCGGGGTTTTAATAAGATTTAAACACATATCACAGTATATTCACCGACTATCACACGGACGTGATACCTTAATTTTATGTGGAGAGCATTATGGCGCCCAAAACAACAAAAACTCTTTTACTGGCGGGTATCGCAGCCATTGCCGTATCGACACCAATCTTCGCCTATAATGGCTTGGGTTTACGTGGCGTACAACAAGTACCACAAGGCTATGGCATGCAATATGCTGGTGGCACATATGTAGCACCGCAAGCTCAGGCATATTATGCTGGCCATAATGTACCTAGTACGCATCAAATCCCTGCGCCACAAGCCATTTATACTGGCTCTTACGTCCAGACTGGTGCGCAAATCCCGGTTGGGAATTATACGGGCGCCCTTGGTTTGCGCGGAGCCAGTCAAGCATTTAACCCCAGCTTCAATGTTGGCGGAACCACTGTGACGACTAACGTCAAACACACTCGGCGCATGTTGGATTGGCAGGAGAATACTACAGGCAAGACGCTGACATTGCTGGCTAATCGGGCTAATGGCACATTGGCACCAAATTCTTTAACTATTGGCGGTGCCATGAAAGCTGGGCTTATGTGGCAAACCACATCCCAAGCAGGTGCGTTCCCGATTTTATCACGTTTTCCAGACTTTACACCGGGTACGGAAACATCCTCCGGCGTATTTGCTATTAACAATGCTGCGCTTGCATTCACAGGTAATTTCGGGGATTGGACAAGTTTTTATTTGCAGCCTGAATATTCCGAAACTGAATTTTTCGGACAAAGCGAGTTTCAACTGCGTAAGGCATTTGTTGTCTTTGGTAATTTAGAGAAATCGCCATTTTACGCCGCTTTCGGACGCAAGACCATAGATTTTGGTAATTTCGATGGTTATAATGCTTTCACTCAAACCGAAGCCCAGCACTATTTTTGGGCAGCAAGTGACCAGCCAGTTTTAGAGTTAGGCTATTATAACATGTATTCGGGTCTGAAATTATCCGCCACAGCCTTTAGCGGTGGACGCCAATTGCGCACCGCCTATGCAGGCGCAGAAAACGAAAATACAATCGCCAATTTCGCGGCTAGTATCGAGAAAGAATTTCGATTTGACAATGGTAGTGCATTCACCGTTGGGTCTAGCTATTTGCACGATACTATTTATCGCAATAACTTTACGGCGCATACATTTGGCCTTATTGGCTCATTACCACCGCCGACTAATTTTATTTCTTACCGTAATGGCGCGGTGAATGCATTCGCAGAATTTAACAGCCCGTCTTGGGATATGATGGTTGAGTATACGACTTCGCTGAAGCCATGGGGAGCAGCTATTCCGCAAGATGTCGATGGCTTTGTTGACCCCGCCTATATTATTGATCCGCTGGGCGCACCTGACGATATTAACAATATCAATTTCGACCAAAAGCTTAATGTGTTGACGGCGCAAGTGCGCTATAAACCATTATTGCCTAATGGGCGCCGCCTGCAATTGGCTGCCGTTGGTTCTTGGGGTAATATCGGGGATGATTTCGTCGGCGTTGGTAATGCAGGTCAACCCACGACTTGGGAAAAAAACCAACAACATGCACTCAGTGTTCAGTACCCGGTGAGCGACTATCTCGATTTTGGCGTGGAATATGTCTATAATAAGGGCTTCATCCCCTTCGTAGCTCCCCAACTCGTCTCTAATGACGACGTAACTGCCCACGCGGTAAATGTCGGCTTTAAAGCAAGGTTCTAAAATTTGCTTAATACGCACATCGGTTTTCATCTATCTTGCTTTTTGTGCGCTTTATGAAAGCGTTGATGTTTTTCATTTGCACAAAGCGTTTGGGTGTTGGGTGAATCAAGACTAGGTATTGGCCTTCTTTCACGTCCTTGGCAGCGAAACTTGGGTTTTTGGGGTCGTCGACCATGACTGGGTGGACATTGGCCATTTTGATGCCGGGTATATGTATGGCCAAGCGTTCCGGTGTACCGAGGAGGCCGGCTGAATGGAAGCTGCCATTTATGTGCATGACTTTACGACCAGGATTGTTTTTCATGTGAAAAGCAATGCTTTCCGCCATGGTATCATCGCGAGAGACTTGCGCGGCGTAGCGGTAAAACCGTTTCTTTTCCTTTTCGGCCTCGCTTACATCACCGCCAATGCTGTGGCTTGGTACGGCAGCTAGAAAAGAGTAATATTTATCTTTATAGGCTCCGTCCTCCAAATGTAATTTATCAGCGACCCAGCTACGCGGTTTCCCCTTAAGTGTTGTGAGGAAGTCCGGGCCACGCTCGCCAATACACGAAACCATATTGCTCGGAATTTCCGAAGCGATTACGGGCAGGCCGTTGGCTTTGGCAAATTCGACCAGCGGACGATAAGACGAACGGTAATGAGGCCAAGCCTTGCCGTCGTGGACAAGCGTTTCCTCGCCGATTTTCCCGGCAAGATAATCATCGACCACGCCTTGTTGTGGACGCTCAAACTGCTCCATGGACAGAGCCATATCAGAATATTTTGTATGTAGACCAGAGAAAATTTTTGATTGCACATAATGACTGGCCACATGGCCGTGGGCTTCGCCGATGAATACAGTATCATAATTTGCTAAGTCAGCGACCACTGTGTCCATATCCACCACGCGCGGCGGGATTTTTCCAAACTGGGTTTCTATTAAAATAAAGTCCGAGAAACTGCTAATTGGAGCGGAGACTATGTAGCGTTCCCCGTTTTTTGTGACTGATGCTATAGCTGTCTGCATTGTTGATGTTGAGGGTATTGTGGTACATGCGGTTAGGCCACTGGCGGCTAGGGTAATTATAGCTAAGCTGATGGTTATATTCTTTAACATTGTCATATGTGTCTCCTTGAAAAAGGGCGGGGCTAAGAAAATCAAAATCCAACCCCGGTGAAGAAAGCAATGCAGACTAAAATTTTCGGCGGAATGTCGCGCCAAATTCACGTGGTAAGCGCGGATTGCCAATAAAGGTGCGTTGGAATGATTGGTTCGGGTCAACAAACCGTTGCGCAGAGACCACCGCATCTTCATTGGTTAAATTCCTGCCCCAAATAGTAATGCTCATAGCGTCGGTGGCAAGCCCAAAACTACCATTTACCAAAGTATTGGCACCTACAAATGCAAGATTATGTACTTGCACAAACTTTTTGTCTTCATGGGAAATGTTGGCGTTGAAGTTAAAATCCAAACTATCTGATAAAGCGCGCGTATAGGCCATGCCGACATTAAATGTTTGTTTAGGTGCGCGTGGGAGTGCCCGGCCAACAATAGAACCGAACAAGACATTGTCGGCACTGCACGGCAAGGCCGGGTCTTGCAGGCCAAGTGAGCAGTTCAAAAGCCGATCGTCGGAAACATCCAGATGACGACCTTCGTTCAGGTCAGTGCCCCTAAGAATTTCAGAGTCGGCCAAAGCGTAATTTGCCGTTATGACTAATCCAGGCAGGTTAGGCACACGGTACACCATTTCGGCCTCAAGGCCGATAACGCGAACTTTACCGACATTAGAGATGACCGTTGTGGTCACGCCGCCTGGTAAGGTGGCCGCTTGTGTCAATTGATAATCGTTAATGGTATTGTGAAAGCCTGCAAAATTGAGGATAAGAGTGCCGTCCATAAAAGTGTTTTTGGCGCCGGCCTCAAATGCCCAAACGGATTCTTCGCCATATGCACCAAATCCGATGGGCACGGCATTGATATTGTTAAAACCACCCGGCTTGTCACCA
>JALSHM010000117.1 GCA_026982235.1 Robiginitomaculum sp.
ATCTTTATAATAAATGGCTTGCGGCAGCGCATTTCTGGTTCTTCTTTATTGGTGTGAATTTGGTGTTCTTCCCACAACATTTCTTGGGTTTACAAGGCATGCCGCGCCGTTATGTAGATTATCCGGCTGAATTTGCATATTGGAATTATGTATCGTCCATTGGTGCTTTTGTTACCTTGATTGGTGTAGCTTTCTTCCTGCTTTGGTTGATTGAGGCCTTTATCGTCAAGCGTAAGGCTCCTGACAATTATTGGGGTGAAGGTGCCAATACGCTGGAGTGGACATTGTCCTCACCGCCACCTTTCCATCAATACGAAGTCTTACCGAAGATTAAATAAATATGGATACAGTGCGGCACAATACAGGCAGTCTCTCTGGGCTCAGCTTGGCTGGCCCAGGGGATTATTATGCCCTGATGAAGCCAAGGGTTATGTCCTTGGTAGTGTTTACGGCTATGGTTGGATTGATTTGCGCACCTGCGACTATGAATCCGGTTCTGGCTGTTGCGTCTATTTTGTGTATTGCCGTCGGAGCTGGTGCCGCCGGGGCACTCAATATGTGGTATGACCGTGATATTGACGCCGTCATGAGCCGTACAAAAAAACGCCCTCTACCCGCCGGGAAAATGGCACCGTCCAGTGTTCTGGCTTTTGGCGTTATCATGAGTGCTATATCCGTATTGGGGCTTTCCATCGCCGCCAATTATCTAGCGGCAGGGCTGCTGGCATTCACGATTTTCTATTATTTCGTGGTCTATACGGTTTGGCTTAAGCGTCGTACGCCGCAAAATATCGTCATTGGCGGTGCTGCGGGTGCTTTCCCTCCTATGGTCGGCTGGGCAGCGGCGGGCGGGGGCATCACGACCGAATCATTAGTGCTATTTGCTATTATCCTGCTTTGGACGCCGCCGCATTTTTGGGCATTAGCTTTGTATAAGCAAAGTGATTACGGCAAGGCCGGCATTCCGATGATGCCGAATGTAAAAGGTGCAAAGTCCACTCGCCTGCAAATCTTTGTTTACGCAATTCTGTTAGCCGCGAGCTGCGCCTATCTGGCGACGACTTCTTTAGGCTCACCGCTTTATATAGCTGTGGCTAGTCTGTTAAACCTGACATTTGTTGTCCTCGCCTTTAAAGTTTGGCGCTCTCAGGCTGGAGACAACGTGGAGGGGCTAGACGAAGCTTCCCTTTATAAAGTCAAGGCCGGAGAAAAATCCGCTAGAAATTTATTCGCCTATTCCATAATTTATTTATTCGCACTGTTCGGTATTATTGCCGCTAGCAACATAATGTCCGGTTTTGGAGTTTGATGATATGAGCAACCCGTACACGTCGAAAATTGATGGTTATCATGAGCCGACGGCTGCAGAACTAGCCGCCCGCAAGAAACGTAATTTAGCAATTGCAGTTGGTTTGTTCGGTTTTGTGGCATTTATATTTTTGCTTCTGTTGTTTAGAATCGGAGTATTGGGCTAAGATGAGCGAAACGCAGAAGCATAACTCTAACCGTAAATTGGTTGTGTCGCTCAGTGTGGCTGCTTTGGCCATGCTTGGTCTTGGCTTTGCGTCCAAGCCTTTATATGATGCGTTTTGCCGGGTCACAGGGTATGGCGGTACTACACGTGTTGCTGAGCAAATGAGCGAGACAATTGTTGACCGCGAAATAACAGTTAGATTTGATGCCAATGCGGCCAGCGATTTGGGCTGGACGTTCAAGCCTGATGAAGTGGCCATGACGGTTAAGCTGGGCCAAAATGCTTTGGCCTATTATTCCGCAACTAATGACACACAATATCCAATTGTTGGCACGGCCAGTTATAATGTCTCTCCGATAAAAGCCGCGCCGTATTTTTCTAAATTGGAATGCTTCTGTTTTACAGAACAACGACTAGAACCGGGCGAAAGCGTATCTATGCCGGTTCTGTTTTTCGTTGATCCTCTGCTAGCAGAAGACAAGCGGTTGGACGAGATTAAAACAATTACGTTGTCATATACGTTTCATAAAGTTGAGCAACCATCGGATGATGCCAACACGGCTATACAACGCCAAGCGCAGAAAGAGAAACTGGAAGCCATAGATTTGGATGTTTCAGAGCAAACAAATATAGAGATTAAACCAAACACACAGATTAACCAACAGGGGAGGGGCTAATGTCCGACCACGCAATAGAACATGATTATCACTTAGTAGAGCCAAGCCCGTGGCCGTTTTTATCTGGCGTTGCCGCGCTGGTTTGGGGTTTGGGCATGGTAGTGTTTTTCGCCGGCCTATATCCGCGTTCAGCGGAGAACCCTAACGGAATGATGGAGTTTTTCTTCTCACGCGGCATGGATATGTATGGCCCTGACAAAGTGTCCAATGGTGGTTGGTTCTTTTTGATACTCGGACTGCTTTTAGCTACAGGTGTGATGATTGGCTGGTGGCGTGATGTTGTCAAAGAGGGCGATGCTGGTGATCATACGCCTGTTGTACAAATCGGTTTGCGCTACGGCATGATTATGTTCCTCATGCAAGAAGTCATGTTTTTTGTAGCTTGGTTCTGGATGTTCTTTGAGTTTACTCTATTCCATGAGGTGCGCGCATCGTGGAATCCGGACGTTTTGGAAAGCGCTGCAGCCTATGCAGACGGTTTTGGGGTTAATGCTGGTGGGCATCCTATTACGACCATCAATGCTTGGGATCTACCCCTCATCAACACGTTAATATTGTTGCTCTCTGGCACCACATTAACATGGGCGCACCATGCTTTCATAAAAAATGACCGTAAATCTGCTACATTTGCTCTTGGTCTAACTGTCATTTTGGGTCTTGCATTTATCTATGTTCAGGCGGTGGAATATATAGAAGCTTACGGACACCGCCTGACGGAAACAAATTGGCTCGACAGTAATATTTATGGTTCGACATTTTTCTTTGCGACCGGTTTTCACGGTTTCCATGTTATTATCGGCGTAATTTTTCTGTTTGTCATTTGGCTTCGTATGATGAAGGGCGGTATGACGCCCAAGCGCCATTTCGGGCTAGAGGCTGCCGCTTGGTATTGGCATTTCGTTGATGTTATCTGGCTGTTCTTGTTTGTATTTGTTTATATCGTCTTTGCACTCAATTAAGTAGCGTGCCAGATAAAAGTAAAATTCTGGGCGCCGGCTTTCGTGGTCGGTGCCCAAATTGTCTTGAAGGGTCATTGTTTGATGGCTATCTGAAATTCGCCCGTGCGTGCCCAACTTGTGGCGAAAGTTTCGACATTGAAGATGCTGGCGACGGCCCTGCAGTGTTTGTGATTTTTATAGTTTCTTTTTTGGTCGTGCCGCCTGCGCTGGTATTTCAAATGGTGTTAGAACCGCCTGTCTGGCTTACTTTATTGATATGGATACCTTTGATTGTTTTAGCCTGTCTGGTATTATTGCGCCCATTTCGTGGCCTGATGTTTGCCGCACAAGTGATGAACAAAGCGGAACAGGGACAGTTGCTGGACGCAACACAACAAGATGAAAATTAAGTTTGGTTCCTTTACATTCAGGCTCATGCCTGGCCTGACAATCATTACGTTAATTTGTGTGGCAATATTGCTAACGCTCGGTACGTGGCAATATAAAAGGTTGTATTGGAAGGCCGATCTTTTAGCGCAAATCGAACAAGCGGCAAGTGCAGCACCTCTGACGGATTTGGCGCAAGCTAATGATATTTTACGTGCTGGTGAGCCGCTTGATTTTCGGCGTATAGAGCTGGACGGGACTTTTATGGCACCCACCGAAAATGGTGGTCAACCATTTCATCTAATGCGCTCGGACGGCAAGCGGTTTTATTGGCGGCTCTACCAACCCTATAAAGTTGGTGAGGCTAGTGTCTATGTGGCCACCCATGAATTTAGCGATGTCCGTAAAGCCAGCCCACCACCAACAAATATAGGGCGCGTTCCGGTTATTGGCTATGTGCGTATGGTGCAGGCTGCAAATAAATTCACGCCCAAAAGTGTGCCCGAAACCAATCGCTGGTTTGCCTTCAATGCTACGCCGGAATTGTTAAACTGGGCAGATGTTGTCGATGGTGAAGATATACAAACAAATTATTTTATAGACCAGGTTACAGGCGTGACTTCGGCTGGCGTCCTGCCAGTACGTATCCCCGATATACCGAATAATCATCTGGACTATATGCTCACCTGGTATAGTTTCGTGATTATATTATTGGTGATTTACTTTCTGTTGCATAAGCGCACCGGTCGGATTAGCCGCGAGAGAAAATAGCATGTCAAAACGGGGTC
>JALSHM010000118.1 GCA_026982235.1 Robiginitomaculum sp.
CCAGTTTATGGCTCCGGAGGCATTATGCGATATGCAGAAAAAGCACTCTTTGATCATGAATCTGTGCTTATTCCGCGCAAAGGCACATTAAATAACATTGTTTATATTGATGAGCCTTTTTGGACTGTAGACACTATGTTTTATACGGTCATGAAGAAGCCCAATATTGCCAAGTTCATTTACCAATTTATGAATGGAAAAAATCTGGCATCCATGAATGTTGGTTCAGCGGTTCCGAGTATGACAACGCAAATTCTTAACAATATGAGCCTGTTAATTCCCTCAGACGAAGATTTTGAAAATTTTGAAAATACAGTAACTCCATATTATAAAAAAACAAAAAGCAACAAACAACAAATCCAAACCCTAGAAAACCTCCGCGACACTCTCTTGCCCAAATTGATGTCGGGCGCGGTGCGGGTGCGGTTTGAGGAGGTTGCGTGACCAAACTCACCGAAAGCGCCATTGAAGACTTTGCCATTAAGCTATTAGAGCGGCTTGGCTATGAATATGTACATGGCTCCCGGCTTGCACCCGACGCGGACAATCCTGAGCGCACCAGTTTTGAAGATGTGGTTTTGTGGGACCGCTTGCGGCGGGCTGCTGTGCGGATTAACCCCACTATTGATGCGGACAGTGTGAAAGCTGCACTTAAACAAATCGAGCGCCTGAATGCGCCCGAACTCATCGCCAATAATGAAAGTTTCCACCGCCTTTTGACCGAAGGCATTAAAGTCAGCCGCCAAGAGGACGGGGCCGAGCGCGGCGACCTTGTCTGGATGGTTGATTTTGAGCGCCCCGAAAATAACGATTTTATGGTGACCAACCAATTCACCATCATCAATGACGGCGTACAAAAACGCCCCGATATGATCCTCTATGTTAACGGATTACCGCTGGGGGTTATTGAGCTTAAAAACGCGGCGGATGAAAACGCCACCATAAAATCCGCCTATAAACAAATCGGCACCTATAAAAACGCTATTCCTGCCCTGTTTAGCTATAATGAAGTGTGCGTCATATCAGATGGGCTGGAGGCCAAGGCGGGTTCCGTCTCGGCGGGGCTGTCGCGCTATATGCGCTGGAAATCTGCGGACGGGAACGCGGCAGGTTCGCCCCTTGTCGGGCACCAAGAAGGACAGATGGAAACCCTGATAAACGGTATGCTGAACCCTGTCACATTCCTTGACCTTATCCGCCATTTCAATGTGTTTGAAAAAGCGAGCAAAGAGGACAAAGACGGCATTGTCACCATATCCACCGTTAAAAAACTGGCCAGCTATCACCAATACCACGCCGTCAACCGCGCCGTAATCTCGACCTTGCGCGCGGCAGGTTTTGGGGATGCCAGCCAACCAGATTTAAGCAATGGCGATTTGCGCGAGCCACCCGAAACTTTCGACCTACCCAGCACCGAGGGCAAGCCCGCCCGTGACCGTAAAGGCGGCGTGGTCTGGCACACCCAAGGCAGCGGTAAATCCCTATCCATGGTGTTCTATGCGGGCAAGATTGTGCTGGCTATGGATAACCCGACAATACTGGTTATCACCGACCGCAATGATTTGGATGATCAGCTCTTTGATACCTTCGCCAGCGCCAAACAGCTCTTGCGTCAAAAGCCCGTGCAAGCTGGCAGCCGCGACGAATTAAAAGACCTGTTAAAGGTTGCGTCGGGCGGCATTGTCTTTACCACGATCCAAAAATTTCAACCGGGCGAAGGCAATGTTTACGAGACTTTATCGGAGCGCGAAAATATTATCGTTCTCGCCGATGAAGCCCACCGCACCCAATACGGGTTTAAGGGAAAAATCGTGGACGACAAAGACGCGGACGGTAATGTGGTCGGCAAGAAAACCGTTTACGGGTTTGCTAAATATATGCGCGACGCCTTGCCCCATGCCACTTATCTGGGCTTTACCGGAACCCCCATTGAGGGCACGGACATCAACACCAAAAAAATCTTTGGGGAATATGTAGATATTTACGACATTCAACAAGCGGTCGAAGATGGCTCGACTGTCAAAATTTATTATGAAAGCCGCCTCGCCAAAATCCGCCTGACCGCAGAGGGCAAAGAACTGGTCAAAGACCTGGACGATGATTTGATGGGTGAGCTTACCGACAACCAAAAAGCCATGGCCAAGTGGACACAGCTTGAGGCCTTGATCGGGAGCGAAGACCGCATCAAGCGGGTGGCCAAAGACATTACAGCGCATTTTGCCGCCCGCCGCGAAGTCAATAATGGCGGCAAGGGTATGATCGTAGCCATGTCGCGCCGTATCGCCGCCGAGCTTTACAAAGAGATAACCGCCCTGCGCCCCGACTGGCATGATGATGATTTGACCAAGGGGAAAATAAAAGTTGTCATGACTGCCGTATCTTCTGACGGGCCAGAAATATCGCGCCATCACACCACCAAAACCCAGCGCCGCGAACTGGCCGAGCGTATGCGTGACCCGGACGACGAACTGGAATTGGTCATCGTTCGCGATATGTGGCTGACGGGCTTTGACGCACCGTCTATGCACACACTCTATATCGACAAGCCCATGAAAGGACATAATTTGATGCAGGCGATTGCCCGCGTCAACCGTGTCTATAATGATAAACAAGGCGGGCTGGTTGTTGATTATCTCGGCATTGCCCATGACCTCAAAAAAGCCCTGTCGTTCTATGCGGACGGCGGCGGTAAGGGCGACCCTGCCCTCGCACAAGACCAAGCCGTCAGTGCTATGCTTGAAAAACTGGAAATTGTCTCGCGCATGTTTCACGGCTTTGCTTATGAGGAATATTTCGCAGCGGAAACGGGCGAAAAACTTGGCATTATACTCGCCGCCGAAGATCATATATTGGGGCTAGAGAACGGCAAGACCCGGTTCGTGAACGAAGTCACCGCTTTGTCGGGCGTGTTCTCTATCGCCGTTCCTCACGAGCAAGCCATGGACGTCAAAGACGAGGTCGCGTTCTTCCAAGCCGTGAAAGCGCGGCTGGCCAAGTTTGATGCCACGGGCGCGGGGCGTTCTAATGAAGAAATCGAAACCGCCATCCGCCAAACTATTGACCAAGCATTGGTGAGCGAGAAAGTCATAGATATTTTTGACGCGGCGGGGATTAAAAAGCCCAATATTTCTATTTTGGACGATGAGTTCTTACTCGAAGTCAAAAATATGAAACATAAAAACGTGGCGCTGGAGCTTTTAAAACGACTTTTGCAAGGCGAGATTAAAGCCCGCACAAAAACCAACCTCGTGCAAAGTAAATCCTTGATGGAAATGCTGCAAAATTCGATTAAGCGCTATTACAATAAAGCCATTACCTCGTCCGAATTTATGGACGAACTTATCAACCATACTAAAGCTATGAAAGAAATGGACAAAGAGCCCGAGGAGCTCGGCCTCTCGCCTATTGAATATGCCTTCTATACCGCCGTAGCCAACAATGACAGTGCCAAGGAATTAATGGGCAAAGACAAATTGCGCGAGCTTGCGGTTATCTTGTTTGAAAAGGTCAAAGAAAACGCCAGCATTGATTGGACAATTAAAGAGAGCGTCCGCGCCAAATTAAAAGTCATTATCAAACGCACCCTACGCAAATACGGCTATCCACCCGATATGCAATTATTGGCTACCGAAACGGTATTGGAGCAAGCTAAGTTGATTGCGGATGAATTGACTAGGGGGAGTGAGTAAATGTTTACACTAAAAAAATGCTACAATACGGGGCGGGGGTAGTCAAAAGGCTAGAACAAACTCCACCGCGACCCAAGACCCTCATTTGTTTACAATATCTTGAATTTTGAAGTGGGGTATGGGGTACGAATATCCGAGAAAACCAGTGCTTGGGGGCATATTTGGGGGTATGTTGTTTTAGATGCAGATATTTATTCCATATATTCAATAACTTACTTTAATAGTTAGTTGCCGTGTGGGGCACCATTTTTCTCTTTATTTTCAATGATTTAGCTAGTTTCAACAGTTCCTCGAAAATCTTTTGATTGCTTACACACCCCTTACACACTACATTGCCTATATTGAGTACAGGCATATATGATGGAAAAGCACACAATAATGGACGGAAAAGTACACGTTTATAAGCGTGACCGTTCGCGTTATTGGCAATGTTCTACATATCTGGACTTGTCACGGTTTAGTTCCGGGTTGACTACTCATTTAGGCTGCCTTGCTTTCGAAGGCAACAGGTGACAGTCCACCCAAGGTGGAATGTCGTCGTTTCGGATTATAGAATCCATTTATGTATT
>JALSHM010000119.1 GCA_026982235.1 Robiginitomaculum sp.
TTGGATAATAGGAAATAGGGAGTATGAAGCATATGAGAAAGATGTTTGCGATTGCCGGACTGCTTATTTTGCTTGGCGCGTGTACGGTAGCGGAGCAGGTGCAACCCGAATATACCCTCATTAAGAATGGGCAAATTTTGACCATGAATGCGGGTTTTGATGTGGTTGCGGATGGGTGCGTAGTTGTTCGTGGTGCGCGTATTGAAAATGTGTTGAGGACTTGTGATGGGGTAGCCTACCCAAATGCGCAGATAATTGATGCCAAGGGCGGCATTGTTATGCCGGGCATGATAAACCTGCACAATCATTTGTCCATGGTAGCGTTTCGGGGCTTGGCTGAAAGCGGGGTGGTGGATGTTCATGACCGCTTGTACAATTATTTCTTTCCGCTGGAAAAAGCCCTCCTCAACCGCGAATTGATCCGCGTATCTGCTCGCCATGCTGCTATTGAAATGGCTCTGGGCGGGGTAACCACGACTACGGATATGTATTACCATGAAGACGAAGTGGCCAAGTCGGTCAAGCAGGTTGGCTTGCGGGGTGTTCTAGGGGAAACAGTGATTGGCTTTCCGGTCGTGGATGCACCGGAAATTTACGGCGGGCTTGAATATGCACGCGGTTTTATCGAAGCTTGGAAAGATGATGAACTGATTACCCCCGCAGTCGCCCCACATGCACCATATTCGGTTTCACCTGAAATATTGTTGAAATCCAAGGCTTTAGCTGATGAATATAATGTCCCGATAATTTTGCATATGGCGGAAATGGTGAATGAGCGGGAAACGGTTGCCGCCAATTTCCCCAACACCACGCAAGAAAAATCCGTTGTTCAATATCTAGACGATATTGGGTTTCTTGGGGCTAATGTATTGGCAGCGCATGTGATTTATATTGATGAAGCTGACATGAAAACCCTCAAAGTGCGCGGGGTGGGCGTGTCCCATAACCCCAAAGCCAATACCAAGGATAGCTCTGGCATGGCACCAGCCTGGGCGACCCGTGTTGCGGGTGTGGATATGGGGCTGGGAACCGACGGCCCTATGAGTTCTAACCAGCTCGACATCATAAATGTGATGAATTATGCGGCGCGGGTGGCACGGATAGACAGCGGAGAGGTGAGCAAATTTGAACCACGTGAATTGGTGCAAATGGCAACTATCGGCGGGGCTAAGGCACTGGATATGGACGATAAAATTGGCTCACTAGAGCCGGGCAAATTAGCTGATATAATCATCATAGAGACCAACTCCCCCAATATGCAGCCTCATTATGACCCTTATGCGACTTTGGCCTATGCAGCTTATCCGTCCAATGTTGTTCTGACCATGGTGAATGGGCGCGTGGTGGCGCGAAACGGTGAAATACGCAATGTCGATATGACCCAACACCAAGCCGAGTGGACAAAAATCACGGACACAGTCGCAGAATTTGCCAAGACATTAAAGAGGCGTGGAAATTAGACTTGCGCCGCAAAACACCATTTGATAGATGATTCTCAACGTCGAGCGCGGTCAATAGGGCAACCGCGACGTTTTCTTTTGCTTATTATGGAGTAAGCTATGAAAACGATTATTGAACCTTTTCGTATTAAATCTGTAGAACCTATCCGCTCAACAACACCAGAAGAACGCAAACAGCTTCTTAAGGATGTGGGCTATAACTTATTTCATCTTAAATCTGATGATGTGTTGATTGACCTGCTGACCGATTCGGGTACGTCCGCCATGAGCGCCGAGCAATGGGCGGCGATGATGCGCGGCGATGAGAGCTACGCAGGTTCGCCGTCCTTTGCGCGTTTCGAAACCGCTATACAGGATTTGATGCATTTCAAACACATTATCCCGACCCACCAGGGTCGTGCCGCCGAAGCTATTTTGTTCTCTATATTGGGTGGAGACGGCAAAATGATACCCAACAACACCCATTTCGATACCACGCGCGGCAATATTGAAACCACAGGAGCCAAGGCCGTAGATCTGCTGTGTGCAGAGGGGTTAACTCCATCTGATTTGTCGCCGTTCAAGGGTAATATGGACTTGGACAAGCTCCAGGCATTTATGGAAGCAAATGCAAATGCTGTGCCCTGTGTCATGATTACCGTGACCAATAATGCGGGCGGTGGCCAGCCGGTTTCTCTTGCAAATATCAAGGCGTGCGCCAAAATTGCGCGGGACTTTGGTAAGCCATTTATCATTGATGGGTGCCGCTTTGCCGAGAATGCATGGTTTATCAAAATGCGCGAAGACGGGCAGGGCGACCGTTCTATCCCGGATATTGTCCGTGATATGTTCGCAGATGCAGACGGCATGACCATGTCGGCCAAGAAAGATGCTATTGTGAATATAGGTGGCTGGTTGGCGCTCAATGATGATGGGTTGGCCGAGAAAGCTCGGATGCGCCTGATCATGACTGAAGGTTTCCCGACTTACGGCGGATTGGCCGGACGCGACCTCGAAGCCATTGCCCAAGGTCTTAGGGAAGTGGTTAATGAGGATTATCTGCGTTACCGTGTGCGTACCAATGAATATATTGTCGAGCGTCTGGATGAAATGGGTATTCCCGTGGTCAAACCTGCTGGTGGTCATGCGGTTTTTATCGACGCCCGTGCCTGGCTTTCCCATATCCCGCCGCTGGAATATCCGGGTCAAGCCATTGCCTGTGCCCTTTACGAAGTCGGGGGTATCCGTGCTTGTGAGATTGGTACAGTTATGTTTGGCCGCCAACCAGATGGCACAGAAATCCCCGCCCAATTAGATTTGGTTCGCTTGGCCATGCCAAGGCGCGTCTACACCCAAGCCCATGCAGATTATATTGTCGAAGTCTGTGCAGAAATCGCCAAGACAAGTAGTGATTTGAAGGGGTATCGGATAGTAGACGAACCGCCTGCGCTTAGGCATTTTACGGCGAAGTTTGCGCCGCTATAGGCTGTGCTTGGCAAACTCCAAGTCTGCGATTGCCATTCTGCCCGACAATCTGTAAAATAAGTTGGGGAGGGCACTATGGCCGAAGATACACGCTATGCAGCATTTATTTCATATGCGCATACGGACGAAAATATAGCGCGGCGTTTACATCTTGCGCTTGAGACCTATGCTATTCCCAAAGGTATGGACGCGCATGGCAAGCTTTCACCGATTTTTAGGGATGTGACTGAGCTTACGGCGCATCATAGTTTATCCGAGAAAATCAAGAATGCGGTTGAAAACTCAGGCTATCTCATCGTTGTCTGCTCTCCGGCGGCGAAAAAATCTCATTGGGTGAATGAGGAAATTCGGTTATTCCGCAAAACTTGGGGCGAAGCATTTATTTTGAGCGTAATTATTGAGGGTACGCCTAAGACTGCTTTCCCGCCGGCTTTGTTAGAGGGCGGGCGCGAACCTTTGGCCGCGAATATTAGTGGGGGGCGCGAGGGTTTTCGCTTTGGTGTCACACAATTGGCGGCCTCTATGCTCGGGGTTGGGTTGGACAGATTGGTGCAGCGCGATGCCAAACGCAGGCGCGCCCGCATGAGGTTCATTACGGCGGCGTCACTCGTGTTCTCGGTTGTTATGGGAGGTATGGCTTGGACGGCACTTGATGCGCGTGACGCGGCGCAAGTCAGTCAAGTCAATGCCGAAACAAGCAGGGCAGAAGCCGAAAAATTAGTCGAATATATGATTAAAGATTTAAAAGATGAACTCGCGCCTATGGGTAAGCTGGAAATTCTAGACGGGGTTGGTGATCTGGTCGTGAACTATTACGCTGCAATCCCTCTTACAGACATGGACGACGACAGGCTAGCGCGCCAAGCAAAGGCCCGACATATTTTAGGGCAAGTGGCCATAGATCAAGGCAAAATGGACAAAGCTGAAACCGAGTTAAAAGCCGCCTATGCCGCTACGAAAGAAGTCTTACGGCGCACACCGGACGCTACGGATGCCATATTCGCTCATGCGCAAAGTGAATTTTGGTTGGGCAGCTTATATTTTATGCAGGGTAAATATGAAGAAACACTTCCCCTTTGGCAGGAATATGATCGCTGGGGGCAGCATTTATACAAGGCAAACCCAAATAGCGTCGACTGGATTATGGAAGCGGGGTGGGGGCAAGCGAATTTAGGGCTGGTGTTGAATCAATTAAAAAAACACTCTAAAGCACAAGGAAAATATGAAGCCGCTATCAATTATTTTAAAAAAGCAAAAGATATTGAGCCGGACAATATATCCATACATATAGAATATGCCAATGCATTAGCTGGAT
>JALSHM010000120.1 GCA_026982235.1 Robiginitomaculum sp.
GTCCGGGAAATCATAATATAGCCAGTCCTTTATTTTACCTAGTGGTTCAATCATATCTTTGGTAATACCCGTTTCTTCGGCTAGTTCGCGTAAGGCTGCCGCGCGTGGCTTCTCGCCTTTGTCAATACCACCTTGGGGCATTTGCCAGACATAGGGACCAGAGGCTTTTTTGCGACGCCCTAAAAATACTTCGCCCTTGGCGTTAAACACGGCAATGCCCACACAAGGGCGGTATTTGTCTATATCACGGCGAATCATATGGCTAGGTTTAGCCCTTTTTCAGGGCATAGGAAACCGGGGCTATTTCAATGTTTTTTGGCTTTGCGGCTAGCCAGGTTCTAATACCATCAATGGTTCCTTCATAAGCAAACCCCATACCGATAGGGGTGTTTTCATAGCTGTCTTCATGCAATATTTTGATATTTTGCATCACATAGCTGGCATCGTGCCGCTCTTCGTCGAGATAAGATGTGCCGCTAATATAGGCAAGACCCTCACGTTTGGCTAATGGTGCAAGACGGTTTTCTGCTATGCCGCCATCATAAACAAAACCCAGCCCGGCCTCCTTAAGGCGCTTCACAATTGGTAACAAGGCAGTTTCATCCTTGATTAAAATTCCACCATCGTAATTAGTGACGGCGAAATAGCCTTGGGCACGACTGAGTAAATATTCCAGATTTTTGACATTAGACATGTCCGTCCTGCCGCTAATCAAGGTGCGTGTGCCAATGGGTTCACTGCCTTGCATAGGCAGCTCAATCATCACTTCATGGCCACGGGCGCGTGCCTGATTAACCCAGCCTTGCAACCCCGGCGCTTCGGCGGCAAATGACAATGTCACTGTGCCGGGCAAGTTATTGATAGCCTTGCGGGTGATACTAGGGTTCAGCCCTAGTCCACCGACCACCAAAGAGATGTATTTGGTTTTAGCTTTTGGTGTGAACGGTTTAGCATAGGCGCTAAGGGCAGTGCGCCCATCCTTGTGCGGGTGGGGCACGCGGCCATATGGTGTCATCTGGCTCATCCCATCAATCGGTGCGCGGAGGAGAGGGGTGTAATTACGGATACTTTGGGTGCGACTTGGTAAGGTACGCCCATCAATCATCAAGAGGTTTGTCCGTGGTTGAGGGTGTGGACGAGATTGCGCGTTCACCGTTTCTGCGGGGCCGCCGACCATGCTTATTTGGTCTGTCGGGTTAACATTTTGAGGGATATTATCGTCTTTGAGTAAGTCTGGTAGGGGCGGGGTGGTGTTTGTCGGGTTTTGCGCCATTGGTTTTGGCAGTAAAACTTCGGCTGCAACATGTTTTATTGGGGGGTTTTTAGCTGAAATGTTGAGCCACGCCATGACCGATAACCCCAGTATTGCTAGTAATAAAAGGGCGCTTAGTCCGTGTTTGCGCACGGAAGGAAGTTTTCTCGGATTTCTACGAATATGTTGAACCATATGCTATGGGTAGCGCGACAGCTAATTAAATACTAGCGAAAATGTTACCACGACCTAGCTATTGGTTGAACAATTTGCGCAAACGGTCTTTATATCCGGGTGATTTAAGAATTTTCACAGCTTCTTCCAATTGATAGTCTTTATCTTCCGGCCAGTCTTCTGGGGCGTATTGCGGCTTTGGTCTTGGCTTTTTATTTGTCTGCCCTTCGGTTTCGCGAATGATGGAATCCAAAGCGTGCGGCAGGCTGGATTCTGTAAACCGGACATGCTTTTTGCCGTCGTCAGCATAGGGCTCTATCCAGACATCTGGTGTAATGCCCAGTCCTTGAATGGAACTGCCGGATGGGGTGAAATATCGGGCTGTGGTCAAACGGAGCGCCCCTTTGCGCCCACCATTGAGTGGGAAGACCGATTGCACGGAACCTTTGCCAAATGAGGGTGCGCCGATAATCATAGCTCTGCCTCGGTCTTGTAGCGCTCCGGCGACGATTTCGGATGCAGAGGCTGTATTGCCGTTAATCAGAACTATCAAAGGTACGCCAGCAATTTTTTCGCCTTGCTTGGCATGAAAGCGGCTATTGTCGTCCTTTTGCCGCCCGCGAACAGAGACAACCTCCCCGCCATTTAAAAATAATCCGGCAACATCTACGCTTTGTGTTAAAAGTCCGCCGCCATTGCCGCGCAAGTCTAATACCAATCCAGGCAGAGTACGACCATATTCTTTGGTAAGTAAATCAATAGCTTCGGCAACATCACGCGCCGCATTTTCGTTGTTAAATGTTTCCAGATAAATATAGCCCACGCCCTCATACATGCGGTGGCGCACGGCTCTGCCTTGGATGACCGCACGTATGACAACGACATCCCGTGCGGCTTTACCAGGGCTTTTTACGGTTATGGTTATGGGATCACCGGCCAGTCCGCGCATTTTCTCTACAGCATCACTGAGGCTTTTATCTTTTATGTCGACACCTTCTACATGGGTAATTTTATCGCCAGCTTTAATACCCGCGCGCGCTGCAGGCGCATCTGGATTAGCGTAATTGACCAAGATTAAGCCGTCTTCCATAGAGACTTCAATGCCAAGGCCACCATATTCCCGCCGCGCCCGCTTCTGTTGCTTTTCGAAACTTTCTGGTGCCACATAACGCGAATGGGGATCTAGTGCTTGTAAAAGACCGTTGAGGGCATCGCCTATCAAGGCATCTGTTTCAACCGATTCTACATACTGGTCTTGCACCCGTGTCAATACATCGGCGAATACGGCTAATTGTTCATAGGTTTTTTGCTCACTGTCCTGTTTAGCATCGGCCAGTGTTCGCAGGGAAATTCCAAGACTGGCACCTACAATTATCAATAAGGCAAGCCATATAGTTTTCTTGAACGGCTGATACACGCTTTAACCTTTAGCTTCCGCTAGCCGGGATTTGTACGACCCGTCTTTTAGAATTTCTATGGCGCGTTTCAATTGAAAATCATCTTCGACATCGAAATCTTTAGGGGGATACTCCACCTCCATTATTTCATCTGTGTCTTCGTCCGCATCACCGTTTTCGTTTTTGATAGAGTTTGGCAGGTCAGATTCGCGAATGGATGTGTCGACTTTATCTTCATCGCGCAAAGCATAGGAAACCGCAATATCAGGGGTAATACCTGTGCCTTGGATAGAACGACCCGCAGGCGTATAATAGCGCGCCGTGGTTAAGCGTATTGCACCGTCGCGGCCATTACGCAGGGGAATGACGGACTGTACGGAACCTTTACCGAAAGATGTTAGGCCAAGTACCAGCCCGCGCCCCCGGTCTTGTACAGCACCTGCGACAATTTCCGATGCCGATGCCGATGCACCGTCGATGAGGATAATAAGTGGCACACCACGCACCAATTCGCCTTTTTTCGCATTATAACTCTTCGTGTCCTCTTCGCGTCGCCCGCGTGTAGAGACAACTTCGCCGCCGTCTAGAAAAGCACTGGAGACGCGAATAGACTGGTCGAGTAATCCGCCCGGATTACCGCGTAAATCAACAATAAGCCCAGGAATTTTTCCGCCCAGTTGTTTTTTAATATCCGCAATAGAAGCGAGTAAAGACGGAGCCGTTAGCTCGTTAAATTGGGAAATCCGCAAATAGCCAATCCCGTCTTTAATTTCGCTCCGTACAGGGATTTTCTTGATAATGGCGCGTACCATGGTGATGTCGCGCGGATCTTCACCTTTGCGAACAACCGTGACTGTAATTGGCTCGCCAGGCTTGCCGCGCATTTTATCGACCGCTTCATTTAAGCTAAGTCCGAGGATGGAAACACCGTCTACAGCGGTTAAATAATCGCCGGATTGAATACCCGCTTTTTTGGCGGGCGTGTCGTCAATAGGCGAGATAACTTTAACAACACCTTCTTCCATGGTCACTTCCATGCCAAGTCCGCCATATTCACCGGATGTAGAGATTTGCATGTCGTCGAAACGATCCGGAGTGATGTAACTGGAATGGGGGTCAAGACCATGCAACATACCATTCAAGGCGTCGTCTATCAGATCGGCATTGTCCACTGGAACCACATAGCCATTGCGTACACGCGCCATGACATCGGCCAGCAAGTCCAATTGTTCAAAGGTTTGCTCCTGGCTGGATTTTTCAACCGCCACAGCACTGTTATTGCTCGTGGAGAACGCAAACAACGCACTGGCCGCGATAATTCCTATGGTTGGCAATATGTATTTCATCTGTTTCTCCGAAGAATGGTTAGATCTTTTCGCTTATTGTAAGTGTTCTTATCCGTTACAAAA
>JALSHM010000121.1 GCA_026982235.1 Robiginitomaculum sp.
GCATAACCAACCAGTCATCACTTTCGTGCAGGACATAGTCCGGCACCCTGCCCGTACGGTTATGGCTTGGCTTATACCACGGTACAGCAATGCGTATATCACTGGCCATATTGCGGCGTAGTTTACGTTTTAGCCGCTTGATAACCGCCTCGACGCTGCGACCTGATGAATAGACATCATCGACGATTAAAAGCGAATCGCCTGCATTGACCCGATCAACCAAAAACCGCGTATTGTGTACACGGGTTTGTTGTTTTGGACCTTTGGGGTCATAAAACTCCATGCCTTTATAGGACGTGCGCACAGAGATATGATTGGCCTTAACACCCACATAGGCCAAAAAATCATGGACAATAATACCGACAGGTGTGCCCCCGCGCCAGATACCAACTATGTAATCCGGCCTAAACCCGCTCTCATATATTTTCACGGCCAGGCGGAAGCTATCTTCGAGATGCGCCTGCGAACCAATAAATCGTTTTTCCATAAGTCCCTCTCCTCATACACACTTACATTTTCCAGCCCTTGAATGTAAAGCCTTGAAGCGTAAAAAAATCTGCTTTAAGAAACCAATACACATTTAAAACGGCGGAAACTATGGTTGAAAAAGTTTATCTCGATTCCCAAGAATTGTTAGACGATAGTTTTCGTCTTGGTGCTAAAGTTTTGGCAAGCGGATTCCGCCCAAAATTTATTATTGCTCTGTGGCGCGGCGGTACACCTATTGGTATCGCGGTGCAGGAGTTTCTCGACTATTATGGTAATTGCCAGTCCGACAATATCGCCATTCGTACATCCTCCTATCACGGTATAGCCGAGCGGCGAAACACGGTTGATATTTACGGCATGTCTTATCTGTTGAAAAACCTTAGCCACAAGGATTCCGTACTGATTGTTGATGATGTGTTTGACACAGGCAATACGATTAAAGCCGTCATTGACCAACTTCAAGAACGGGCGCGCAAAAACGCACCTCATGATATTCGTGTCGCCGTACCTTATTACAAGCCAGAAGCCAACCAAACCGACCGCGAGCCTGAATATTATCTCCACACAACGGATAAATGGCTCAACTTCCCCTATTCCATCGAAGGCTTGAGCCGCGAAGAAATTCGCGACAATATCCCCGAAGTTTACGATATTATCAAAGATGCGATATAATTCTCGCCCACCCCTAATTATTTTGGGAGAATGAAAAAAGCAGCTGTTTTATCATTGCAAAACCTTTGTCCGCACTTAAAGTGCGAACCATGTTTGGTGTGAAACACATTATCGTTCTTCTCATATTTATTTGTGGCTGCGTTTTATCCACACACGCCTATGGGCAAGAAGGTGGAGCCAAAGAACCCGAAATAACACAAAAGCATACTGAACAAGAATTCACCTTTGAAATGCCGCAGGGATACCAAACCGAGCTTCCCCAAGACAAGGCTCGACAAGCACCTAAGCCAAAAAAACTAAGAGATCCATGGTTTAATCTTGGTTTCCTGGGACCCATTTTTCAGATATTATTCTACGGAATTTTAGGGCTTGCTGTCGTCTATATTTTATATTTGATACTGAGCGCCGTTGTCATTGCCAAGCGTAGTCATGTCAAAGCGGATAAAGCCGAAGATATTCCAGACATTCCAGTTTACCAACCAGACGCAGAAACCGCACGAATATTATTGGATGATGCCGATGCTTTGGCCGCGCAAGGTAAATTTGCCGAAGCCGTACATATTCTCTTGTTTCGCTCTATCCAAGACATCGAAGACAAACGCCCACACCATGTCAAACGCTCCCTCACCAGCCGGGAAATTGCGGGGCTTTCAATCCTCACTCCCAAAGCCCGCGACGTATTTTCACAAATCGGCAAATTAGTGGAAAACAGCTTTTTTGGCGGCAGGCCGCTGGGCGCTGAAGATTATGCCCTATCCAAAGCCGCCTACAAAGCCTTTGCCTATGAGAACGTAACCGCGAACCCATCTTCACGCTCTAGGAGGTCGAGACGGTGAGCAAAACTATTCAAAACACGTTGGAAGGCCGCAAACGCGGCGGTGCCGTCGCCGCCGTCTTTAACCCGCGCACAATTATTCTTTTGGTCATTCTCGGTGTGTTTTCCTTTGGTGCCTTCTTTACCCTAAGCGGGTTTTCTGGTGACCTTAAAAGTGGCAATAATGGCGGCGCACATGCTTTGTCAAAGTCGGCTGTCGGTTATGGCGGGCTGCTGCATTTGCTTAAACAAAACGGCAATAAAGTAGACTTATCTCGTTCCTTTGTACTGCGGGACACGGATATAAACACGGTGAGGATTGTGTCGCTTACAGGCGGTTGGTTTTCTAATGACCTAGACGAAATGGTTTTGGATACACCTACTCTCATCATCATGCCAAAATGGCGTACCCGCAAACATCCTAAACAAAAAGGCTGGGTACAGCGCCTGAACAAGCCTAACCCAGATATAATCAGTTTAGAGCAATTAGCTACAATGCTAGAACCTGTTGTAGAGGATATAGAATTTGCTCGCAGCGAAGAAGACAGTGTCAAAGTCACCATATATGCATCGGTAGATTTAGGCACGAAAGAGGACACAAGTTTTTATAATTTCGAACATTTGCAAACTATTGTGGGCGATGATGTCCAACCAGTGATTGTCAGCAATAAAGGCACAATATTGGCACACGTGCCCGACACGGAAATATATATTTTATCGGACCCAGATTTCATGAATACCTTTGGCCTAGCGCACGCAGATCGTGCGGAATTTGCTTATGGTATTCTCAAAATGATCGAAAAAGAAACGCGCACGACAGGCTATGTATTTGATCTATCTTTGCACGGATTTGTGCGCTCACAAAACCTAATAAAATTAGCGCTTACCCCACCTTTCCTAGCCGCGACTTTGTGCCTTTTGGCCATGGGACTGCTGATAGCCTGGCAAGCCTTTGCGCGGTTCGGCGATCCATCGCGCACCGGGCGCAATATTTCCATGGGCAAATTAAGCCTCATTCTTAGCGCTGCTGGCTTTATAAAATTGGCGGGGCGCGAATATAAAATGGCTGCGGACTATGCTGAGCTCACGAAAAGAATTGCACTGGATAAATTACATATTCCCTCCGCCCTGCCAGAGAAAGACAAATCCAGCCGACTGGATGCCTATAGCAAACACGCAGATGCAGAATGGAATTGGTCTGATTTAGAGGCGGAGAAAACCAGTCCTAAAAACGCTAATGACCTTATGAACAACGCACGAAAATTATTCAAATGGCGAGGAGATATCACCCATGAACGTAACTGATGTACAAAATTTAGCGGAGCAAATTCGCACACAAATTGCCAAGGCGATTATTGGCCAACGCGATACCATAGACTTGATGCTGGTGTCTCTGTTTGCGGGCGGGCATATATTATTGGAAGGCCCTCCGGGAACGGCCAAAACTTTTCTGGCGCAATGCTTTGCCAGTGCCACCTCACTGAAATTTGGCCGCATACAATTTACGCCAGATCTTATGCCAGGCGACTTGCTGGGCACCAATTTGTTTAATTTCCAAACCAATGAATTTTCCCTCATCAAAGGCCCGGTATTTTGCGACCTTTTATTGGCCGACGAGATTAACCGCACCCCGCCAAAAACCCAAGCTGCACTGCTAGAGGCCATGCAAGAGCGGCAAATCACTATTGACGGCAAAGCTTTTAATCTCGGAGACCGCTTCACAGTTATCGCCACCCAAAACCCCATAGAGCAACAAGGCACATATCCCCTACCCGAAGCCCAGCTCGATAGATTTCTATTCAAGCATAATCTCGATTATCCAAATCGGGACGAGGAAATCCAAATCGTCACGCGCCACGGTGCGAAAACTGGCGCGCATTCCGCCAAAAGCCACGGCATAAAACCCGTGGTGAGCGCCAAAGACTTAGCCGCCGCTATTGCTGTTACTGGCGGTGTGCGCTTGACCGAAGAGGTGATTTTATATGTGGTCGATTTAGTCCGTGCCACCCGCGAAAATCCACTGTTTGAGACCGGAGCCAGCCCGCGCGCCGCCGCTATGCTGGCTACCGCAGCCCGTGCCAATGCAGCGCTCGACGGGCGGGACTTCGTTATCCCGGACGATGTGAAATCCATCGCCCTGCCCGCACTTCGGCATAGGGTAATTTTATCCCCTGTGGCAGAGATTGAAGGCCGCAGTGCTGATGAACTTATCAGCGACATAATCGAACAAACCGAAGCCCCAAGGTAG
>JALSHM010000122.1 GCA_026982235.1 Robiginitomaculum sp.
GCTAATATTGGGGCTAATCTTGCGCCGCCCGAAAACCTTACCCCACATATATTGCGCCATATCGTTAAATTGGGTCACAAATATTAGAAAGAACACCAAGCCCGCAGCCCCTGCCATGGGCACTTCGGCGGCGGGTGTGCGCATCAGAAACGCCACATGGCCCAGATTAAATACACAAACAATAAGCCCCCATTGCAATATGCCAATCGTGGCTAAATAGCCGTCCGTGCGCTTGGTCAAGGCCATCATTACGGCGGTGGCTAAAAACACATAGACCGGAATGGTCACAAGGAAGAACATATAATTATTTATCCATATGGCGCTATAGCTAACCAAGACCATGAGATAAGCAAAGAGCACAACACCCCTGTCCTCTTTGCGGGTTGGGGCGAGGGTAAGATATTCTTTTAGGGCGATATAACTAATATACATAAACAAAATAGTGAAAGCCTGCCAGCCAAGCAATAAGGCGCCGATGAGCAAACCGCACATCACCCACCAAGAGCGCATACGCGGCTTCAAGTCGTCCCACTTTTTTGGCTTAATGCGTGGCAAGACGGCGGCTAAAATACTGCCAATAACCAGTAAAGCAAGCAAAGCGCCAAAGCCTATTTGTAGCGGCGCAGGTATTGCTTTGAGATAATTTATTAGCCAATTCATAAATATTATCCTAAAGCATTAAACCATGAGCAAAACAAGTTTATTTAAAACCATAATGAACAGCGCATTTGTCCATGTGGGGTTTGCATTTCTTGCCATGGGCAGTTGGGCAGTGTTCGCCAACCGCGCTCACCCAATGCCGGAGCCGCTCATAGCTGGCCTCGTGCAAGGCACTTTGTCAGGTACGATTACACTGGTCATGAAAAAAGCGCTGGAGGCCTTGTCAAAGAAATTCTTCGCCAAACAGATGATAAAGGGCGCGCTTTTCTTACCACCACTAATTGTTTGTAGCGTTTCTCTATTGGTTTTAGTTTGTGCGCACTTAGCGGCGGGAACCCCCGAAGTCGCCGCAACCATCGCCCTGCCCTTTAGTGTCGCCTTTAGTTATGCCTGTTTATATGACTATAATTTGTGGCACGCTCAGAGAGAAGCAAAATGACGGAACCAGATAGCCGCCGCCCCATCGCCGCCCGTAATACCGGTTGGGCCGATAAAATTGCCCGCAGGCTGGTACGGACAGGCATTACACCAAACCAGATATCGGTAGCTAGCATGGTGTTTGGCGTTTTGGCCGCAGGACTGTTTTACCTAACTGCAGAGCAATTTGGCGAACGCAGTATATGGGCACGAGCGGCACTTTTAGTCGGTGCCATACTTGCAATCCAAATGCGTCTGCTGTGTAATTTATTTGACGGCATGGTCGCGGTGGAAGGCGGCAAAGGTGCCAAGGACGGGGCGTTTTGGAACGAGTTCCCTGACCGTGTGGCAGACCTCGCCATATTCGCAGGCGCGGGCTGTGCTGCCGGATACCCGGAGCTTGGCTGGGCAGCTGGCGGTCTCGCCGTCATGGCCGCCTATGTGCGCGAGCTAGGGCGTGCCGTTGGCCTAGACGCAGATTTCGTCGGCCCCATGGCTAAACAACACCGCATGGCGTTTCTATGTCTCGGCACGCTCATCGCCTGCTTCGAACCTGTTTGGGGATGGGACGGAAAAATTATATTCATCACCCTCACTATCATTGCCATAGGTACAATCATCACAATTATCCGAAGGTCGGTGCGACAAGTGCGAGCGCTCAAGCAATCTTAAATATGAAAATATCTCCAAAACTTGGCCCCGTCATTATGGGGACATTACTTACCCGCGACCTTGAGACTTGCATTAGCACTTATGAAAATTTTTTGTATGCCAAAATGCGGTGCCGCGCAAAAATATCCCAAGAGCAAGCACACTTTTGGGGACATCCGCACTTGGCCGGGTGTGCCTATGCTATGCTTGTTAACACCTTAGGCGAACCGTTTTTGCGTATTGTCGAAGACACGGATTGCCCGCAAATTGACCGCCTTAAGCATACGGGCTGGACGGCACTTGAAATTGTGGTTGATAATGTGGACGCAATCGCCAGCACCTTCAAAAATTCCCCGTTTGAGATTTTGCGTCCTGTGGCCGACCTATCTCTCAGTGATCAAATTCGTGCTGTACAAGTTCGCGGGCCTGCCGGAGAAATTCTGTATTTGACCCAAATAAAAGGCAAAGTGCCGCCATTTAATTTACCCATAGCCAGATGTGCGGTGGATAAAGTTTTCATTCCGGTTGTGTCTACCCATGACCGGGCGAAAACATTGGCATTTTACGAAAACCTATCGGGTAATTCCGGTCTCAACTTTGACACTAAAATCACTGTTATCAATCAGGCGTATGAATATGATATAAACCGCACCCACCCAATTGCCAGCTTACAATTAAAAGCTAATACACTCATTGAAATAGACCAGGTGGATGCGGCTAAACCAGCTGGCAAACGCCCCGCGTCCGGCATTATGATGATGACTTTCGCGGTGGATACATTGCCCAAATATGATGTTGCCCAAAACCACCTCACAAGAAACTGTCCCATAGACACTCAGCACTCTATGATATTACGCGGCGCGGCAGACGAGATGATAGAATTGATAGAACTTATTTAGGGACAAAACCAACCTACAAAATAAACTTCGACAAATCCGTGTCTGTTGCCAATTCGCCTACATGTTTGCGAACATAGGCTTGGTCGATTTTAATATTTTCGCCGTCCCTGTCGGATGCGGTGAAACTGATATCGTCGAGCAAGCGTTCCATCACCGTATGGAGACGCCGTGCGCCGATATTTTCTACACTGGCATTTACATCGGCGGAGATTTTAGCAATTTCCCTTATGCCGTTTTCGGTAAATTCTAATGTCACATTTTCCGTAGCCATTAAGGCCGTGTATTGCTTGATGAGGGAGGCTTCTGGCTCGGTTAATATGCGTTCAAAATCTTCACGGGTAAGGGCGCGTAACTCGACCCTAATGGGTAAGCGCCCTTGTAGTTCCGGTAACATATCAGACGGCTTCGAGACATGAAACGCCCCAGAGGCCACAAACAAAATATGGTCGGTTTTGACGGGGCCGTGTTTGGTGGTAACAGTTGTGCCCTCAATCAGCGGCAGTAAATCTCGCTGCACCCCCTCACGCGATACTTGCCCACTGCCCGCATCGCTGCGTACGGTAATCTTGTCTATTTCGTCGAGGAAGACAATACCGTCATTTTCCACTAGACTAATCGCCGTTTTTATGAGGGTTTCTTCGTCGAGCATTTTATCAGCTTCATCGGCGAGCAAAGGGGCATAAGCATCTTTGACTTTCATTTTCACTTTTTTGGTCTTGCCGCCTTGGCCGAAAATACTGCCCAGCTCAATCATACCCATAGTCGCGCCGGGTTGTCCGGGAATATCAAAGCCTTGAAACGGCGAGCTGTTGTCGGCCAAATCCAAATCAACGTCTTTGTCGTCCAATTCACCCTTCAACAATTTTTCGCGAAATTTTGCCCGGGTTGCATCGCCGGCATTTTCACCAACCAGCGCATCTAAAATACGGTCTTCTGCCGCCTTTTCCGCCGCCGCCTTTACTTCGTCCCGACGGGTTTCACGGGTCTGGGTGATGGCAATTTCCACAAGGTCGCGGATGATTTGCTCCACATCGCGCCCCACATAGCCGACTTCGGTAAATTTGGTGGCTTCAACTTTGAGAAAAGGTGCATTGGCGAGTTTGGCCAAGCGGCGGGATATTTCGGTTTTGCCAACCCCAGTCGGACCGATCATCAAAATATTTTTGGGCGTAATCTCGTCGCGTAAATCCCCCTGCACATGTTTACGCCGCCAGCGCGACCGTAGGGCAATAGCAACGGCGCGCTTGGCGTCCGATTGTGCGACAATATGTTTGTCCAATTCAGAGACAATTTCGCGCGGAGAAAATTCAGACATAACAATCCTTTTAGTTTTCTATCTATCCATTGGAGATAAGAAATATACGGCTTAGTTCAAGCTTTATTGTGCAGAAGTTTGGACAGGCGGGAAGATTTCGCCGAATAGGCCAGAAGTGGGCAAAACCAACAACAATAATTTGCGTGCGCCGTGCCACCCAACCCCCAAAAACACAATACCACCCCCGGCATTTGCCAAGGCGCAGGGATATGGCTCGGCCCATTTGCGCAAGCCGC
>JALSHM010000123.1 GCA_026982235.1 Robiginitomaculum sp.
TCGGCCTTTCTTTTATATTTAATGTTTGGCCGCACATTGCTGACCCGTATCTTGCTGGGCGGATTTCTCTTACTGATTTTTATCACGTCTTTTGTGATTGCGTGGCATTATGCTGTAGATGGTTTGTTTGCCATCCCTTTGACTTATGGTTTGTGGAAAATAGCCGGATATATCACAGGCAAAACCCTTACTTGCAGGAGCTGTTAACATGGCTGGTACAACAAATTCTATATTTTCTTCATCCTTGCCTTCCTCATCAGGCAGACTGGGTTCATTCTTTGCTTCGTTGTCAGAGGATTGGCGTTATATTCGCATTATTTTAGCCGCTCTCGTACTTTGGTATATTGGCTCGCAAATAGTTTATATCTTTGTTGATACGCCAACAAATTCCTCTGCGGCCAAAGTAGAAGGTTTTGCATCTAAGGCAATATTACATATATTGTATTTTTTGTTTTTGCTCTTTTTGGTGCGGTTGTACCAATTTAGCAGAACGCTTGATCGTAATGATTCAATTATAAGCGCTTTATTCAAGGCCTATAAGGCAGACCCCTACCAACCTGTAAGGTGGTGTATTTTTGCTGTTCTTGCTGTAGTGAGCTTTACGGCGTTTATAAGTATATTTATGAGTGTCAAGACCGCCATTCCTGAAATGGTTCCGTTCTATTTTGATGAAGCCGCTTACAAAATAGATCGCTTTTTATTCTTGGGGCACGACCCATGGCAATTATTGGCGCCCTTATTTGCCTATACAAAGGTGATTTCAGTTATAGACTTTTTCTATACGGCCTGGGCCGCATTTATTGCTGGAACCTGGTTTTATTGTTTTACAAGCCGGGCAATGAATATAACACGACGATACCAATTTTGCCTTGCAATGATATTGTTGTGGATTGTTGCAGGTAATGTTGTTGCCACATTATTATCCTCTGCCGGGCCAGTTTATTATGAATATTTCACGGGTGATGCGACTGCGTATGCCGGCTTAATGTCCGAGCTTGCGCGCATCAATGAAATTGCCCCATTAGGCGCTGTAGAATATCACGGGGTGTTGCTTGATATGTATGAGAATAGTTCTCGGCGCATTGGCGGAATTTCCGCTTTGCCGAGCATTCATTGTGGGTCGACATTGCTCTTGCTTATAACTTTTTGGAAGTCACCATTGCCGCGATTACTAATGATTGGGTTTACGGCTATCATATTCATTGGCTCCGTCCTGCTGGCATGGCATTATGCAATTGATGGCTTGATTGTTATCCCTATGGCATTTGCTTGTTGGTTTGCTGCTGGCTGGATATTACGCAAACTGGTTCCAGCCAAGACGGAAAGCTAGATGGTGTGATTATGTGAGGCCTGCCAGAGCCATTACCGCTTTATCCACATTACCGCCTGATAAAACGACCACAACATTAGAGCCGGGCTCGATATTTCTTGGTCGCGACAAAGCTGCCGCCAGGGCAATCGCCCCGCCGGGTTCCAATGTTATATCTAGGGTTTCCTTAGCCAGTGTCATGGCCAGCAAACATTCTTCGTCCGTCATAGGAAATATGCCGCTGAGACGCCTTTTATTTATGGGAAAGGTAATTTCACCGGGTGCGGGCGACATGAGGGCATCACATAGGGAGGTCGGAGCAGGTGTGTTAGCGGTGCGCTTGCCCGCGCGGAGTGATTTTGCATGGTCATCATAATTCACAGGTTCGCCGCCATAAATTTTTGTGTGCGGGCTTAGCTGGGTAAAAACCAGATTGATACCTGCGCATAGCCCACCGCCGCCGACAGGTGTGATAAGTGCATCAAGTTCTACGCCTTTACCCCGTGCTTGCTCGACAATCTCAAGACCGCATGTACCTTGCCCCGCAATGACATATTTATCATCAAAGGGTGGTATCAAAGTCCGCTGTTCGCGCTTTGCTATATCCGCACCAATTTTTTCTCGGCTTTCGGTTTTTGGATCATATTCGATGATTTTGGCGCCGTGGGACAATGTGCCTTGTTTTTTCTTGAGAGGTGCCGTGCTGGGCATGACGATGGTTGCAGATATTCCCAGCTCTTTAGCGGCGAGGGCAACGCCTTGGGCGTGATTGCCTGAGGAGAACGCTACAACACCCGCATCGCGCTCTACTTTGTTGAGCAGTGATAGTCGGGAATATGCGCCGCGATATTTAAATGCTCCGGATTTTTGAACGGTTTCGTTTTTTAGATATAGGTTCAGGCCGCTGATTTTATCAAGTAGGTTGTGGCGCATTAAGGGCGTGATATGGGCATGGCCACTTAACCGTTGGCGTGCGGCGATAACATCAAGATAGGTGGGAAACTCTAAACGCATAAGGTAAATTCAAATTAAATAGCTAATAATAGTTTAACGACATTGACCTTATTGGCTAGAGCGTTAAAACTATATGCAACAATACGCATAGATAAAAGTGGAGGAACATATGCAAGGCCTAATGATGCATCAGCAATTGATGATAAGCGACCTGATTGAACACGCATCCCTAAATCATGGTAGTCGTGAAATATTCTCGCGCGAAACGGACGGAAGCGATTTTACCTATACATGGGCAGACTGTGCCAAACGGGTGAAGAAATTGGCTAATGCCCTGCTTGCGGCGGGTGTAAAACCGGGCGATAGAGTTGCGACCATTGCCTGGAATAACCGTAGACATATCGAGATTTATTATGCAGTGTCCGGTATTGGTGCCATTGTCCACACAATCAATCCGCGCCTCGACCCCAAGCAAATCGCTTGGATGATTGGTCACGCTGGAGATAGTTATCTGTTTTTTGATACAACATTTGCGCCTATCGTTCATGGTATTGGCGGTTTCTGTCCAAGTGTAAAAGGATGGATTTCCATGTGTGACGAAGAGCATGTCCCTCATGGTAATACAGATGTGATTTGCTACGAAGACTTTATCGCAGATCACGCCGATACGATCGAATGGCCGCGCTTTGACGAGAACACGGCATGTACGCTGTGTTATACATCTGGTACTACAGGTGATCCCAAGGGGGTTCTCTATTCCCACCGCTCAACTATTCTTCATGCTTGGGCGTCGTGCGCCAAAGATGTAGTGGGTATTTCCGCCGTTGATAATGTACTGGCCGTAGTGCCTATGTTCCACATTAGCGCCTGGGGACTTGTTTATTCCTGCGCTATGATGGGCGCCAAGATGGTGATGCCCGGGCCTGGACTGGACGGGAAAAGCTTAATCAATATGATCCGCCAGGAAGAAGTGACCTATATGCTTGGCGTGCCGACAATTTGGATGGGGATACTGAATGAACTAAAAGCTGAGGGCGGAAACCTCATGGGCACATTGCCTACAGTTAAAGCGGCTCTAGTGGGGGGATCTGCATTGCCAGAAGTCTTGTTGCGCGCCTATGAAGATGAGTTGGGTATCCCGATGATACAAGGCTGGGGTATGACCGAAACCAGTCCGCTTGGTGTGACCAATTCACCGCTACCGGGTCATGAAAAACTATCCCACGACGAATTGGTGGACATTAAATTACTCGCAGGTCGCGCTATATTCGGTATTGAAATGCGTATTGTTGATGATGAGGGTAATTTATTGCCGCGCGACGGCGAGGCTACTGGACATCTACATGTGCGTGGACCTTGGGTTGCTAATCAATATTACAAAAAAGAAGACCGTAGCGACTTTACCGAAGATGGCTGGTTTAAGACTGGGGATGTGGCCGCCTTACATCCAAGCGGGCATTTGGAAATCACTGATCGTTCCAAGGACGTGATTAAATCCGGCGGTGAGTGGATTAGCTCCATCGAAGTTGAAAACGCCGCCATGGATCATCCAGAAGTGGCCATGGCCGCTTGTATTGGTGCCCATCACGAAAAATGGCAAGAGCGTCCCATCCTTATCGTGCAACCTATGCCCGGAAAAACGCCTGACAAAGATGAGATAAAATCCGCAATCCTGGCCAAATGCGCAAAATGGTGGCTCCCCGATGAAATCTTTTTCAAAGACGCCCTGCCCATTGGTGCAACGGGCAAGGTTTTGAAGAAAGACTTGAAAGAAGAATATAAAGACTTTTCTCTGACGGATTAAAAGTATTCCCACCGTTGCCATCCCGGGCTTGACCCGGTATCTCAATGATTATGCAAAGTAGAAGGTTCCGGCTCTGCACCTCGCTTGACCGGGATGACAAGGATTTTG
>JALSHM010000124.1 GCA_026982235.1 Robiginitomaculum sp.
ACGACGAATCTGGTGCTACAGCTATTGAATATGGCCTTATCGCTGCTTTGATTTCTGTTGGTATTATCACTGCCGCCACTTCTTTGGGCGACAACATTGCCAATAAATTTGATACTATTGCTACTGAGGTTGGTACTGCTTCTTAAGCAAAGCTAACTGATTGCAATTATGACCGCTTCGGATTTATCCGGAGCGGTTTTTTTATGTTCTCAACTCCCCGTTAACCCTGTTTAGGTAACACAGGGCATAAATTTGAGTGGGGGCTTCCCCTTTTTTGATAAGAGTGAGGGTTGAGTGCTTACATTATTTATTATTATTGTTGTTGTCGGTTGTATGTTTGCGGCTGCTTGGAACGATATGACCAGTATGACTATTCCCAATTGGATTAGTTTGGTATTGGTTGCGGGTTTCTTAATTGCCGTCCCCTTTGCCTGGCAGGGTTGGGCGGTGTTCGGTACGCATATGCTGATCGGATTCATTTGTTTCGCTTTAGGGGTCGGCATGTTCGCTTTGGGCTGGATGGGCGGCGGTGATGCCAAATTATTTGCTGCGACTTCGTTATGGTGGGTATGGGCGGATTTATGGCAATATCTGGTTTTCACAGCTATCGCAGGGGGGCTGTTAGCGATTTTCTTGCTCCTAGGGCGCAAATTTTTCCCCGTAAAAATACTGAAAACTGACTGGTTATACCGATTATTCAAAGACGAGAAGAAAATGCCCTATGGCCTCGCTTTGGCATTTGGGGCGCTTATGACCCTGCCAAAAAGCGATTTTTACCTATTTGCTAGCGGATTAGTATGATTTTTAAGGAATTAATGAAGAAAATTTACACTTATTAACCATGCTTTATCAAATGGGGCGCTAACTTCTGACTGAAATGGGGCCTGAATTTACCTGTGAGGGGTTATGGATACGAAAAAAATATTATTACTAGGCGGACTTGGCATCATCGGAGTTGTTGGTTTTTTGCAACTTAAGAAGATGTCAACACCGGCGCCAGCACCAACTGTTATAGCCGCACCTGTGGCGGAGGTTGTTTCCAATGTGGAATATGTCGATATTCTGGTTGCTGCTATGGATATTCCGCGCGGTACGCGCCTAACACCGGATTATATGCAGTGGAAGAAATGGCCGGCAGAAGCGCTTGAGGCTAACTTGATAGACATCCAGAACCAGCCACAAGCTTTGGAAGAATTCTCCACCGCCGTTGCCCGTGCAGATTTATTTGCTGGCGAACCCATTATGCTGCAAAAAATTGTACAACTTAATGACAGAGGTATTATGGCAGCCTTGCTAAGACCAGGCATGCGAGCAATTTCTACTAGAATTACCGCTGACACAGCTGCGGGTGGATTTATTCAGCCTGGCGACCGTGTTGATGTGGTACTAACTACACAATTGCCGCGTACTATACGTACTAATGTAGCCAACACACAAAACAATTACGTTTCAAATACAATTTTTGAGAACGTACCGGTTTTAGCTATTGGGCAAACCAGCAATCCAAACCCTGACGGTACGGCTTATGTCATTGGTTCCACGGCCTTGTTGGAAATGTCACAAGCGGATGCAGAGGTGCTGATTGAGGCGCAGTCTCGGGGCGATATATCCCTGATTTTGCGAGGCTTAAATCGGCACAACGGAGCTTTCGTCCCCAGCGCTGCTACTACGGAGCGTAAGAAAACTTCCGGCGCTGTTAGAACATTGACTATCTATAAGTCCGGGGAAAAACAACAAGTCTCTATACAGTAAGGTTGAACAGATTAGTGAAATGGAACTGGGAAATTGGAAATTGAACAAGGAAATTAAAATGTCGCGAAGACACTATAAAACGCCCTATAAAGCATTAGCACTCTCAGCTGGACTGGTTCTAGCAGGGTTTGGTTGCCTATCATTTGTGGCACAAACCGCGCAAGCGGGTCCGCGGTCTTATGCCGATATTAGATCTTCAGCGACCCAAATCGGCTCAACCATCACTCAAAAAAGGTCTATACTCATCCCATTTGGCAAGGCGAGTACAGTCGACTTACCGGGCGGTATGATGGATGTGGTGGTTGCTAATCCGGATGTGGTTGACGCTGTTGTTCACACACAAAGCCGCGTTTTACTCATTGGGAAACAACCCGGTCAAACCAACGCATTTTTCTATGATGCTAGCGGCAATGAAATCTTAAACCTTGAAATTCGCGTTGAGCGGGACATTACGGGTCTTGAAGCTCTAATAGCAGAGCATGCGCCAGGGAACGCGATTAAAGTCGCTTCTTTTAATAATAATATTTTACTCTCGGGGGAAGTGGCGAATGCGGGCACTTCAAAAACTGTTATGGATTTGGCAAGGCTTTGGTTGAATGAGACGACCCCGTCCGGAGAGCAGGGCGAAATTACCAATATTATGCAAGTATTGGGCAATGAGCAGGTGATGCTTAAAGTCCGCATTGTTGAAATGCAACGATCTGTAACGAAGCAAATGGGTATTGATTTCAATGCTTTAGCACAAGTCGGCGATGCCAGTTTTGGCCTCATAAGTAATTCGTCCCTTGGCGACATTGCTGGATTTAATGGAAATTTAGGGTGGAATAATTCTGGTGGCGGCGCGTTGCAATCTTTAACAGGAAACTTAACGGCTCTTGAAAGGGTTGGCCTCGTGCGCACTTTGGCAGAGCCAGTTTTAACGACAATTTCTGGAGAAACCGCCAATTTCTTATCAGGCGGTGAATTTCCCTTATTGACCAATGTATTCATTGATGATCAAGGCCAATTACAAAGAGAGTTTGAGTATAAACCGTTCGGTGTTTCCCTTGGGTTTACCCCAGTTGTCATGAGTGAAGGGCGGATTTCTCTTAATGTATCAACGGAAGTTTCTGAACCAACAACCGAAGGTGCATTTGGAACCGCTGGTGGTGATGTTCCAGGTATACGAACCCGGCGCGCCAATACGGTTGTGGAATTGCCCGCAGGTGGCAGTATGGTCATTGCTGGGTTGATACGCGAAGAAAGTCGCCAAAGCACAAATGGAACGCCAGGCCTAAAAGATGTGCCAGGGTTGGGTGCGCTATTTCGTAACCGTGATGACCAGACCACTGAAACCGAATTGGTCATTATTGTGACGCCCTATCTGGTTAATCCGACCCATCCGGATAAATTGCAAACGCCACTAGACGGTATGATTCCTGCCAATGACCGTGAAGCAGCATTTTTAGGTAGGTTAAATAAAGTATACGGCAAAAATAGCATAATTGATCCCAAGCAGAAGCTTTTTGGGACCTTTGGACATGTGGTAGATTAGGAGTAGGCGGATGCAAGGTAAAAATAACCAGTGCCGAAAAAATAAAGGTAATCTGATGAAATTGAAAATTGCTGTCTTTTCTGGTGTTACAGCCATTTTATTGGGGGGATGTACAATGACAATGCATCAAGCATCTTACCCGCCAACCGTTTTGCGCAATAAGATTACCGTCGCAGAAACTGTCGAGCGCTTGGAGCTTTATACGGGGCAGGCAGGCATGCACTTGTCGGCACGTGATAGAGATGCTGTAGGTGATTTCCTAGCGCAATATGCCGCTAGTGGCGAGGGGCCATTATATGTAAATGTGCCGGCCTCAGGCCAAAACAATCGAGGTGTCGCTCAGGCAAATTCTATCATCCAGTCATATCTTGTTCGCTTAGGAATGTCTGGCGCTGCTATTCAAAGCGGTCAATATCCGACTATGCCAGGCGCCCCCGCCCCGGTTATTGTGTCGTATCGCCGTTTGACGACGGCACCCATAAGTTGCCATCAAGGGGCGAGTTTAACCCATACGGGCAATAACCAGCCTTATGAGAATTTTGGGTGTGCCCAGACAGCAAATCTGGCGGCATTGATTGATAATCCAAGACAATTATTGGCACCTTATGCATTTGATAATGCTTCGGCCATTCGCCGCATGACCGTGATAGATAAATACATTGCAGGCGAGGCAACTGCGACCCCAATACCTGACAGGCAAGAGGTGTCTGCGGGCACTGGCGGCGGTGGAGGCTAAGATGTGTTGCAATAAAACTAGAGAGCCATTTTCCAAACAATTGGACGGGTTATTTGAAAGAGACAGGATAGAACTATGAAACAGCCGCTACCAAATCCTGCAACGGCACCACAGACATATACAGCACCTGCCCAATATGCACCTATTCCT
>JALSHM010000125.1 GCA_026982235.1 Robiginitomaculum sp.
CCCGACACATCCGGCGCGGGCGCACCGCTGGATATACAGATGTCGCTAACAATATCGGCAAGGCTGACCAAGCCTGTGCGCCCACTTATCCAGTGCCCCGTGTGCCAATTATTCCCGTCTGACCACACATTTAATCTTGCTGGAAAATCCGGGAATGGTCGGGCGTCCCAACTCCAGATATGGGCGCGGGATACATCTACCATAGGCGCACCATAAACCGTTGAGACCGGGTTTTTGTTATTTTCGTCTTGCCAATAGCCAAGGAAAGTTTCGATATAACGGCGCTGGATTAAATCATCTCGCGTGGCGGCAGAATAATAGGGTGCGCTGCTTTCCGATGTTTTTGGATCCCAAAATACATTGGGTTGGTTGGCGCCTTTATCTATGGCCGGGCAGCCTATTTCCGTAAACCAAATCGGCTTGGACTGGGGCACCCAGGCGGTGGGGCTTTGCTGTTCTTGGCCGCCAATTCGGTTATAGTGGGGGTTAGCCCACCACCCCTTAATATCTTTATTGCGAAACACCCAAGGCTTGCCCGCCGCCCCGTCCGTAATTGGCGTGCGCGTTTGGGCATCACGGTCGGACATACTGGCATAATACCAGTCATAGCCTTCACCACCCTCCATATTCGCGCTCAGATAATCCGGGTCATAAATAGTCTTGTAGACCTGCCCATCTAAATGTCCTGGTGTGTCGCGCCAATCGGACAACGGAAAATAGGCATCAATCCCAACTGCATCAATATTACTATCCGCCCACAAAGGATCGAGATGAAAATGCACATCCCCGGATCCGTCCGCTGGCTGATGACCAAAATATTCCGACCAATCTGCCGCATAGGTCAGCTTTGTACCAGCCCCCAAAACGGCACGCACATCTGTGGCCAAATCTTTAAGTGCCACCACCGCCGGATAGCTATTGCCAGCGCCGCGCACAGTGGTCATGCCGCGCATTTCAGAGCCGATGATAAAGGCATCTACCCCGCCTGCGACCTGCATTAAATGGGCATAATGCAATATCATGCGGCGATAAGATTTCTCGTCCGGGCCAGAATACGAAACGCCTTGTGCCGTGCCAGTAAAATCATTGACCGAACATGTGCCGAAAAAATCTTGCACTTGTATAGCCGCCGCACTGGTCTTGTCCACCGTACCAGATACGCCCGGTGCCGGGTCACAAGTGATCCGCCCGCGCCACGGAAATACGGGCTGGCTATTACCGCCATATGGATTAGGCAGTGTATTACCTTGCGCTATATCCATCAAAATAAACGGATAAAATGTCACAGAAAACCCGCGCGACTTCAGTGCTTGTATAGCTTCAATAATAGATGCATCGCTCGGCGTGCCGCCAAAAACGGGGCGGTCGTCCTGCCTTGAAATTAAATAGGCCGTGGTGCGAAGCTCATTCCCGACCTGCCAATTTCCCGGCTTGTCAATCCGCTCACGGGTCTCTACGCCGGGTCTGAGCTTGCACGTGCCAAGCCGCAAATCATCCCCAAACCAGCTCACAACCAAACTCACATGCTTACAATGCGGTAATTGCGCCTGTAATTGATCCAGCGCCGCATCCATATCAGATTTACCTGTGAGATTATTCATATTTATGGCGCGGCTGGCGCCCGGCCCCAACCGCTCTTCGGTGATGGTGGTTCCATAGGCAAATTCACCAGAGCCAGGGATTAAATCAACGCCTTGGACTAAATCTTCCAGGCGCGGGGCATTATCGGTACGTTTAGGCGCACGGATAATTTCAAAATTTAACTGCGGTAAGCGTGCGCCAAAATCATCCAGTGGCATGTCTTCAAACACCATATAGGCCGTGCCGCGAAAGGCTGGAACTTGGGTGGATTCGATTTCAGCAATGAGCGGATCAGGGACTTGATCGTCACGCCCCTTATAGAGACGCGTGTTCAAATTTTTGGTCTGGAGCGGCTGGCCATTCGCCCATATTTGCCCCACATCCAAAATTTCACCTTGGCACAAGCCGACCGCAAAACTCAGCGTATAGCTATAGGTACGCGTAGAAGGGCCACCTTTGCCGCCGCGCTTTTCCTCGGTCGCTATTTCTTTGACCCGTGCCGCCCAGATAACTTGTCCGGCAATTCTGGCGCGCCCATAAATGCGCGCCATAGGCGCACCGTCTTGTGAAGACTGGATATGCAGAGTTTGCAAGCGCGGGCCTTCGAACACCCGATTGTCAAGTGCGTTGGTAATGGCCTGCCCCGCATAGGCAATGCCAATGCGCCCCGCAGTTTGTATAAATTGCTGGCCGAAAGTTTTAGCAGCGGTCAAAATAACATTAGACATATTAGCTTCTCAATATTTAGTTTTTCGTATTGGGAAATGCATAGGCATAGGCGCGGCGGCGGAGCCAATAGGGCGCGAGGAATGAGCGAGTCACCGCCCGCCCCCAATAGGCGTGGACAATGAGGTCTGGTTCTATCAGCACAGCCATGTGCTTAGCAGGCACGCCAACTTGCATACGAAACAACAAAACATCCCCCGGGCGCGCATCCGCTAACTCAATAGGATCGAGATAATAATCGGCAGCATCGCGCAAGGTTTCCTCTGCGCCCACCTCCGCCCAATCCGGCGTATAGGGTGGCAACTTCACTGGCTCTGCGCCATATAGTTTTCGCCAAATTCCCCGCACCAATCCCAAACAATCACAGCCCGCATTTTTGATTGAACATTGGTGTTGATAGGGCGTACCGACCCAGCTGAGTGCTTCGTCAATAATGCTCTGGCGGGAAATAGTTTTTTGCATGGCTTAGAGCTTCGTGTGCTAATAACGTGAAGACCCGTCTTTGACATCTGCGTCTCTGGGTGGCGCATAAGCGGCGTCTTCACCAATCAAATAAGGAAAACCGCGATAATTGATGCTATTGTTAAATTGGTTTTGACAAGCCTGATAGGTGCGCGGGCATGTTGTACCAGCGGGAAAATCCCCCGCATCCAAACCACAACGAATGTCCCCGAAACTGGCGTCACAATTGCGGGCAAACACCCGCCCTGTTGCCCGCTCCAGAATTGCAGCTTGGCCGACCAGCTCCGCTTCAAAATGACCGTCGTGCATTGTAATATCACCAAGCTTCCCCTTCCAAATTAACCCGTTTTGGGCAGGGTTCATCCAATTTACCCGGCTCATCTCCACCATAGCACCGTCATATTTCCCGGCAGCTATGTCGGCTTCAGTGATTATATCCGAACTGAGCAAGCCCTGCACCGAAGCATTATCCAGGGCAAAGCCGAGGCGGTTGTCTATGTCCGCCGGACTGAAGCCGGACGCCGCTTGATAGACTATGCCGTCAATGGTCAAATCATTGTCATGATCCGTAAATCCCAACACTAGCCCGTCCCCACGGCTGAGCTTCCAAGTCCAGCACAAAGTGGTGGCCTCGCCGCTCATATGCGCGGAAAATTCGGAAGAAAAATCACGCATGGGTCAGTACCTCTATAAGTGGGACATGAACCGCACCCCCTGCCCCAAAGCTCTCTAGAGAAGTGGTAAGCTGCTCCGTATCAAACCGAACCGCCACGTCAAATTCAAAACTGGCTGTGATAACCACCCCGCTCGCCGGCGCGGTATCAAATGTGACCAAGCCTGTAGAATTATCTATGTTCAACAAAGTCGTGACTTGCCCGTTAAGCCATATATTTACACTTCCGGGCTTTGGCTTGGTGATGATGCGCTGCCAAGACCCCGCCCCATCGGCATAGGTTTTGCAGAGTTGGAACACAGTGGTTTGTCCGTCGCCTATTCCAATTTCACCATCGGCTTTATGATCGAGAGGATCGTGAAAACGAAAGCTAAAAAGTTGCCCGCGCCTGGCTTCGAAGAACGCAATCAGCGTCTGCATATCTGTCAAACTCTTGACACCAACCCCCGCATCATAGCGGCGGCGGGAATTGGCTTGACTGGTATTGCGCTGTTCGTGCCCATTGGCGAGCGTTATGATTTCTGTCTGGCGCACCGGCCCACCACTCGCCCCAAAGGCAAGCGGCAAAGGGAAGCTGACATCGTGAAATGACGACATATGTTGTCCTTAAATTATTGATTATTCCGCGTTTTCATAGGGTCAGAGCCTGGCTGCCTCCTAAAACTAACCACGTCCAAAACCCCAAAACTAATAAACTAGAAAACTAGTTTTCTAGTTTTCTAGTTTAC
>JALSHM010000126.1 GCA_026982235.1 Robiginitomaculum sp.
AAACCTATGCTGCGGAATTATTTGGCGAGGAAAGCGGTGGTATTGCCGTCATGGATGTGACGACAGGGGAACTTCGGACTTTGCTTTCAATGCCAACATTTGATGGAAATCTGTTTGTATCGGGTTTGTCTAGTAAACAGTTTAAGAAAATGGACACTGATCCTAGACGACCCCAGTTTAATAAAGTTATTGGCGGCGGTTATCCGCCTGCTTCTACTTTTAAAATGGCGGTTATGCTAGCGGCTCTTGAACACAAAATTATTGAGCCTGGTGACAAAATATTTTGTACAGGGAAAATCCATGTGGGTAACCGTGATTTTCATTGCTGGAAGCGTAGAGGGCACGGGCTGATGAATATGCAAGAGGCGTTGCAACATTCGTGTGATGTGTATTTTTACGAAATTATTCAAAGCTTGGGCATGGATAAGGTTAAGCCATTTGCAGAGAAATTAGGCTTGGGGCAAAAATATAAGCTCGGACTTGGTGGTCAAGCCAAAGGCGTCGTGCCAGACCCTCAGTGGAAACAAGATAGGCTCGGGACAAGTTGGCGTACAGGCGATTCTTTAAATGCCTCAATCGGTCAAGGTTTTGTGCTTAGCACACCTTTACAGCTTGCGGTTATGGCCGCTAGGATTGCGAATGGACAAAAAGCTATATCCCCATTTATTGTGGTCGGCGACGAAGTGCCAACACCGGAGCCTTTAGATATTAACCCCAATCATTTATTGGTTATACAATCTGCCATGCGCGCCGTTACAGAGGTGCCAGGCGGGACGGCTTATACACCAGAAGGCCTTGGTATTCCCGGCATTGAGATGGCCGGTAAAACAGGAACGGGGCAAGTCCGTGGAATCTCGACCGCTGAACGACGTGCGGGCGTCATAAAGAACGAGAAATTACCATGGAGACTTCGCGATCATTCAATATTTGTCGGCTATGCACCCTATGATAATCCGCGCTTTGCGGCGGGTGTTGTGGTTGAGCACGGTGGTTCAGGTGCAAAACTGGCCGCTGATTTATGCCGCAAAGTATTGAAAAAAGCCTTAGAGCGTGATGGTATTACAACAATGCCCCCCCTGTATGAAAACGGCAGGCACTAATGACGAGTTTTGCGGCAAATAAATCTGTATTTGGCAAGCTTGCCGAAATAAATTGGTTGCTGCCAGTCTTGATTTTTCTGATTGGAATTATCGGCGTCGTAACTATTTACTCAGCGACCAGTGGCAATTGGAATTTAGGGGCTAAGCAACATTTAATTCGGCTAATGGCAGGCGGCGTTTTTATGCTAATCATTGCCCTGATGGATATTCGGATTTGGTTTGCCATTGCTTATCCGGGTTTTGTCGTAGCCTTAACTCTCCTTTTAGGCGTCGAGTTCTTTGGGGTAACGGTTAATGGCTCTCAACGCTGGCTCGACTTGGGTGTCACGCGGATTCAGCCATCAGAGTTTATGAAATTGGCCGCAGTGTTAGCATTGGCACGCTTCTATCATGATTTACCGACATGGCGTGTCTCTAGTTTTGTCGGCATATTGGGAGCGCTTATAATTACCTTTGCTCCTGTGATGTTGATATTGCGTCAGCCTGATTTGGGAACAAGTATTATGCTGGCGGCTACTGGCATTACATTGATATTTTTGGCGGGTATAAATTGGCGCGTGATTACCAGTGCTGTAACATTGGCTGCCATTGCTATACCATTATTCTTTATATATGGCCTGAAAGACTATCAGCGGGCGCGTATCCTAACATTCTTGAATCCAGAGCGCGACCCAACTGGTGCTAGCTACCATATTATCCAATCAAAAATAGCACTAGGGAGCGGTGGGGTAAGTGGTAAGGGCTTTATGCAAGGCACACAGGCCTCACTTAAATATGTACCGGAAAACCGGACTGATTTTATTTTTACTGTTATCGGCGAAGAATTTGGTCTTATTGGGGGGCTAAGCACAATGGCATTATACATTCTGGTTATTGGTGTATGTTTTTGGTTGGCGAACCAAGTCAAACAAATGTTCTCGCGTTTGTTAATTATGGGCATGGCGATGACATTTACATTATATGTTTTGATCAATCTAGCCATGGTCATGGGCTTGGCACCCGTGGTTGGGGTTCCATTACCGTTGATTTCTTATGGTGGTACGGTTATGATGACCGTATTAGCCGGTTTCGGAATAATCCTCTCGGCACACCTTCACCGAAATACGGAACTTCCCCGTGGTTCCGGCTTAGTATTATAAAGGCATAAAATGAAAAATTTATTCTTATCATTTTTCACATTCTTCTTTTTTGTTGCTTGTTCAACAATTCCTAACAATAAAACAGACGAAAAAATTGCTGCTGAGCCAATTGTAATTATGATTGGGATAGACGGATTGCGTTGGGATGCCATTGACCGCTTTCCTGCGCCCACTTTACGGGCTTTGGCAGATGAAGGCATAAGAGCTGAGTCTATGACCCCGGTTATGCCGTCCCTAACATTCGTTAATTTTTATGCCTTAGCAACAGGGCTATATGCGAATGGGACGGGTATCACGAGTAATATGCCTTATTCAAAGCAATATGATGAAGTTATGTTGCGCGACATGCACGGCGAATCACGCTGGTGGGGCGGGGAGCCTATTTGGGTTACCGCAGAAAAACAAAATGTACGCACGGCAGCCATGTTTTGGCTCGGTTCTGAGGCAAAAATTAAGGGCAAGCGCCCAACCCACTGGACGCCATATGAGCATAATAAACCTCACAAAGAAAGGGTCGACAAAATTTTGTCGTGGTTGGCATTGCCCGAAGCAGAGCGCCCACGTTTGCTGACACTTTATTTCTCAGACGTAGACTCTGCAATGCATAGATATGGTCCAGAAACCCCAGAAGAGGGCAATGCTATTTTAAAGGTTGATAATAGTATAGCTGATTTACGAGCAGGTATCGCAGAATTGGGATTAACAGATCAGGTAAATTTAGTGGTTGTTTCGGATCACGGCATGACAAAAGTAGACCCAGACTTTATAGTTTATCTCGACGATTATATAGATTTAGACAAAGTGTTTGTTCCGGCGTTTCATTCCAAAGATGGGCCGCGTGGTGGTCCATTTACACACCTTTTTGTTAAGGACGATGGGGATGTCGATGTTATTTATAATAAGCTAAAAGACGCCGATAGACGTATCAAAGTTTATAAGCGTGCAGATATACCCAAAGAATGGCATTTGAATAATAATGACCGGACAGGTGATATTTTTGTGGTTACGGATGAAGGCGGTATGATTTTTGCCCGTTCTTTGAAATCAGTTTATAGATACCCACCCACCGGTATGCATGGCTATGATCGCTTCGCCCAAGATATGCAAGCTAGCTTTATTGCTGCGGGGCCAAGTTTCAAAAAAGGCATCAAGGCAAAACCAATTGAGAATGTAGAAGTTTATGGCATCGTCGCCCGCGCTCTAGGCATTAAGCCTGCAAAAACGGACGGTAATATCAAAAATGTAGAGTACTTTATGGTGCCATAAAGCAGAACAACGAAACCAAGAGCATGTGGGCACTTTATCGTGAAACGCTCTAAGTTGGATTTGTTAGTTGCAAAGTTAGGTCACAAAAAAACCCGGCGCCTGAAATCAGGTGCCGGGTTTTTATGTGGCCTATGCGCAGACTTTA
>JALSHM010000127.1 GCA_026982235.1 Robiginitomaculum sp.
GTTTTGGTCGTTAAAAATAATCGACTGGGCGGCAAGGCTCAACGGTTCATTGTCTGGTCCTATGGCAAAGGCGCGGATCACTTCCCCTTGTTTATTGCGTACATTATCGGCATCTTTTGCGGCAAGCTTGAGGGTGGAATCTGAGAGGGATAGGGAACTTATAATGGGGTCTAGAACACCGTCTTGTGTTAACTCCCCCACCATCCAGTAACGCCCCGACAAAGCCAGTTGATAGCGTGCATCAATAGGCTGGTTGGCCAACATTATCCCCGCTTCATCAACCGCCAAAGGGTCGGTTTCAATATTAGCCACCAAAGCTTGGATTGTATATACAAGGGGGTCATTGAAATTTTTATACGTCGCGGCACGGTAAAACCAGATAAGGGAAAATGCTGTGAACAATAATGCTGGCACCACCCACATAGCCGCACTGCGCACTAGGCGCCAAACAAGCGAACGACCTTGTTCTGTGCTTATGTCTTGCGGGGGTTGAGCGTTCTTGGGCAAATCCTTGCCTACTTATTTTCTGGATCTGCGCCAGGATCAACCAAACGATACCCCAGCCCGCGCACGGTCTCGATACGTTTCACACCAATTTTGCGGCGCAGACGGCCAATGAACACTTCGATTGTATTGGAATCGCGGTCAAAATCCTGGTCATAAATATGCTCAACCAACTCGGTACGCGAAATCACTTTGCCCACATGCATAGCCATATAAGAAAGCAAACGGAACTCATGGGAGGTCAATTTAATGGGGGCGCCATCAACAAATGCCCGCCCTGCCCGGTTATCTACGGTTAGTCCGCCAATATCTATAGTATCCGTAGTATGGCCAGCCGCACGGCGCACCAAGGCGCGCAAACGCGCCAATAATTCTTCGGTGTGAAACGGCTTGGTTAAATAATCATCTGCGCCGGCGTCAAATCCAGCAACTTTCTCACTCCATTGATCGCGCGCCGTCAGAATAAGTACTGGGAAATCCTTGCCGTCCGCACGCCATTTTTGCAAAATACTGATACCATCAATCACGGGCAAGCCAAGGTCGAGAACCACCGCATCATAAGGCTCTGTATCCCCTAAGAAATGCCCTTCCTCGCCGTCCGCCGCCATGTCAACGGCATAGCCCGCATCCCCTAAGGCTTCAGAAAGCTGTCGTGCTAAATCTGGGTCATCTTCAACTATGAGTATACGCATGGAAATCTCCTTTAATCTGGAGCTAGTTTTTCACCTGTCCGGTGTAGGCGTCAACATAAACATCGACAATTCGGCCATTTTTTTGCAAACGCACCCGATAAGTGCTTGGGTTGACCAATTGCACATTGACAAATTTGGCACCACGGTGGCGGTTCATAGCGGCAGATTTGGCACGACTTGCAGAAATTCTACGCTGTGACTGGCCTTGTGCATAGAGATGAACGCCACTTTGACCTTGTGACTGCCAGCCTGACTGCACATTTAAAGCATATGACATATCAGGTGCCTCGCTGGCAGGACTAGCCACCGCCTCACCTGCAGGCAAAGCAAGTGCGCCCACCAAAAGCGCCAAAGCAATATGTCTATTCAGTTTCATCATGATGTCTGTATAGACGATTATCTGTGAATGCAATCTGAATAGGGTATTCAGTTATGTTGCTGAAATATTCATTTTTGCGCGGGGGTCTGGCTGGTTTTCCCAAGATTTAACACAATTTTTCAAATCTTCGCCCATTTTTTCGGGTAAGATAATCATCAGGCGCACCAATAAATCACCGCCCTTAACCCCCTTGCCCTTCAGGCGCAGGGTTTTGCCTGAGCTAGACCCTGGTTTAATATTTAAGCTAATACTCCCTTTTGGGGTCGGCACGGTCACCTTGCCGCCAAGCACGGCTTCTTGCAAAGTGATTGGTAAATCCAGTCGTAAATTATTGCCGTCACGGCGCAAATATTTGTGTTTCTTGACGGATATTTTAATTTTAGCATCGCCAGCAGGCCCGCCGTTCACCCCCGGACTACCTTTTGCGCGCAGGCGCAAAATTGCACCGTCTTTGGTGCCTTCGGGAATTTTAATTTTTAACTGCTTACCATCGCTCATCATAATCTGCTTGACCGTACCCGCGACCGCATCAGGCAATGAGATTGTCAGAGAATAATTTATATCTGCACCTTTTTGTGGGCGTGGTGGAGGGCGTCTGAACTGTGGTCCGCCGCCCATTTGTCCGCCCATTTGGGCACCACCCATCTGCATCCCAAACAAAGACGCAAACAAATCACTCATATC
>JALSHM010000128.1 GCA_026982235.1 Robiginitomaculum sp.
TATCACCGGACATGGGCTGGCCAGATGCGGTGCGAAAACCGCCCATACCACCAGCTTGGCCAGCGAACGGGTTTTGCTGTTGCCCGGACGCGTCAATGCCGCCGCTATCATATTGCGCACGCAGTTCTTTATCGGACAGCAAAGTATAAGCCGCCGATATTTCCTTGAACCGCTCAGCCGCCTTTTTGTCACCAGGATTTTTATCCGGATGCCATTTCTTGGCCAAGGCACGATATGCTTTCTTTATGTCTTTATCACTGGCGCTCTTAGACACGCCCAGCAATTTATAAGGGTCTTTAGCCACAATTTTCTCCTTTGTGACTAATGTAGGGAGTGAAGCCTAATGCGCAAGCACCAAGGTTTAATTTTCAAACACAAATGTGCGGGCAATACCACTACCAAAAGCTTGGGAGATTTGTGCTATATTTATTGTGACTTCGCCAAGTGGGCTGCCATATATGGCTTCCAGGTCTGAGACCGGAATTTCAAGCCTTTGTTGCGTCACATCCCGGGTCAAAACCACCGCGCCTGCCTCCATAAATTCCACCGCATATCTCTCGCTCTCCTCCCCGAGTGGCACGTCCAGAGGCGTCCAATCATCGCCGCCTTGTCTTGTGCGGCGAATCCAGCTTATGACTATATTTGCGCCGACACGGCTTGCTTTTATGTGGACGGGGGAGAGGGGGCGGAGATGATTGGCTTGGTAATTAAGAGTGAAATTTTCAGTATTTTCACGACCAATCGCACTAAGGGTGAAGTCTATGTCTGCGCCGCGTAAATCTGCGTTAATGGCTATATCTTGCCAAGCTTGGCCTAGATAAACCACGCGGGCACCGGACTGGACGGGCGGCGCATCAAGCACATAATCCGTACCGTATTGCCCCCGCAAGAGGCGGCTCATGCGGTATGTATCCGCGCCGACCAATTCTACATGTGCCGCTTGCAAGATTTCCCAACCCAGCAAAGTCTCGACCGCAAACAGATTACCGCCAGATAATATTTCTGCATCCGGTATAGAGGCAAGAGAAATGCCTGGCAGTAAAATATCCAGAGTATTGGCCAGATCAAAGCGCCCGACCGGCCCTGCGGCTAGGTCGCTTAACAAAGCCCCAATACGCACCGAAGATGTGAGCGCTATTTCTGCCCCGCCTGGCTCCGTTATCAATGTCTGTGCAAATGGATGGATAATCACCCCGACCAATGGCCCCGTGCGCGTGCCGGCTGCGGTGAAGTCGGCTATATCCAAGGCAAAGCCTTCGGGGGCGGACACCCAATTCGGTTGCGTAACAACGCCGGGCGCATTGCCGCTGGTCAGGTTTACCCCGCTCGTCTTAATGCGCTTGGCTTGCCCATTACGCCCGCCCAGACCGTCTAGCGCCGTGATTTGCCAATCGCCAGCAATACCGCCAATGCGCATCACATCACCCGTTTCCAACCCCAACAATAAGGGCGGTACAGAAAATTCTAGGGTCTCATTTTCCTCAAGCACTTGCGTCAAGACGGACGCTGCCATGACTTTCGCCTGTCCCGCATCCAAAACCAATGGCGCAGATATATCCACGACTCGCTCGGTTTCGGCAAACAAATCTCGCGCCAAAGCCAAGCCGCTTTGATAGTCCTTCGCTTGGTCAATAAAGTTGATCCGCACGTCTTTTAAGTGCGTTTCACCGTCTGTGCGCGTGACCGAAAGCGTGCTGCGCTGTGGCTCATAGACAAGGTCGTCCCTATCAATATTAAATACGGTTTGGGTGCCGCGCGAAGCAAATTTAAGCCCGCCCGCCCGCTCGACCATATCAAATCCGTAAAGACGCGAAAGCGGCGTGAGTGCAGCGCGGGCGCTCATGGGACGATCCAGTACATACC
>JALSHM010000129.1 GCA_026982235.1 Robiginitomaculum sp.
GGCGTTTTAGGCCTGCTCGGTTTAATCATTATTGGCTATATGATAGTCGATTCCGATAGTGGTGCGAACAAGAAGCGTATTGAACAATTTTCCGGCACGCAAGGTAAGGAAAGAAAATCGGCATTTTCATTCATGAAAGCGGATGATAGTAGTAACCGCCGTAAAATGATCGAAAGTTCGCTCGCAGATTTAGAGAAAGACCAAAAATCCAAAATAAAGAAAAGAAAATCACTTAAAGCAAAACTTATCCAAGCAAACCTTAAAACCGACCCTAAAACATTTACAGTTATATCAATAATTTTAGGGGCGATTGGGGCTGGGGTGCCAATATTTCTTGGTCTAAGCCCGTTGATTTCTCTTGGAATAGGTTTTGTACTCGGTTTTGGTTTGCCACGGTTGATTTTAAATTTTTTAATCACTAGGCGGCAAAAAGCATTCACGGCTAATTTTTCAGATGCAATGGATATTATTGTTCGCGGTGTGCGTACGGGATTGCCCCTTGGCGATTGTTTGCGCATGATTGCCCATGAAGCGCCCCAGCCTGTGAGCGGGGAATTTCAGCGGCTTGTCGAAGGTGAAAGCGTCGGTGTGCCGTTAGAAGTCTGTATCGAGCGCATGTATGACCGTATGCCATTATCTGAAGTCAATTTCTTTGGTACTGTATTATCCATCCAGCGTTCAACGGGCGGTAATCTTGGCGAAAGTTTGGATAATCTATCAAAGGTATTACGGGGTCGCAAATTACTGCGCGAAAAAATTAAAGCCCTGGCGGCTGAGGCAAAAGTATCGGCAATCATTATTGGTGTTCTACCCCCTGGCGTTATGATAATGGTGAGTGTTGTGTCGCCAGACTATATGTATGAACTCTATAATACAACCACCGGGCAAAGGAATTTGATGATAAGTGCTGGCATGATGGCTGTGGGTATTTTCATCATGCGTAAAATGATTAACTTCAAATTTTAGAGAAAGAGTATGGAAACTGAATCACTCGCATTATTTCAAACAGGGCTGATTATTTTGGTTTGCTTGGCGAGCGTGGCAACTCTCTACACCTTGCTCTCACCGCTCTTGGAAGGCGACGCGCTTAAGAAGCGTATGGGCGCTCTTGCTAATGAGCGCGAAGGTATGCGTAAAGACCGTATGAAACAACTTGATAATCCCCACGGGCTGCGTTCTGAATCCAAGGGGTTTGTTAAAAAATTGGTTGATAATCTATCATTGGAAAAACTATTAGCTGCACCTGATTTGAAAGACAAATTATCCCAAGCCGGATTGCGCGGACAAAAACCCATATATATGTTCTATATGTTTAGGTTAATTATGCCGATTGTATTATTGGTCTTTGGCTTATTATATTTTGTGTTCCTAAATCCTTTTGAATGGCGCACCATGCAGTCTGTGTCTGCATCATTTGCTTTGATGTTGCTTGGCTATTATGCACCAGGTATTTATGTTAAAAATAAAGCGGGTAAACGCATTGCCTCCATATCACCAGTGTTTCCAGATGCGCTAGATTTATTGTTGATTTGTGTGGAATCTGGTATGTCAATAGAGTTGGCCTTTGGTAAAGTTGCCAAAGAAATGGCAGAAAACTCCATTGAACTTGCCGAAGAATTTTCACTGACAACAGCGGAATTATCCTATTTGCAAAGCCGGCGGCAAGCTTATGAAAACCTCGGACGGCGCAATAATCATGTGGGTATCCGCGCCGTTTCCACCGCGCTTATTCAATCAGAACGTTACGGTACGCCCCTTGGCGCTACTTTGCGGACCATGGCCGATGAAAACCGGGCTATGCGGGTTATGGCAGCCGAGAAAAAAGCGGCGGCATTGCCAGCTAAACTCACCGTGCCGATGATTGTGTTCTTCTTGCCGGTTCTGTTTATTGTTGTGCTGACCCCAGCCGGTATGCGTATGGCCGCCAATCTGGGTTAATAGACTATCGTCGTCACAATATCTATATAGAAACGGAATTACGCGCATTCTGCATATGTAAAAGCATCCGCATTATCCGGTTGCTCCTTGGCGTGTGGTTTGGTAAGAGCCGCCAACATCGTGAAGAGCGCCTGATAAAATTTAGGCACATAAAGGAGCAACCATGAAAATCAATGGTAATGAAATTCGCCCTGGTAATATTATCAGCCACCAAAACGGCCTTTGGGTTGCGGTTAAAACGGGCGCGGTTAAGCCGGGCAAAGGCGGGGCTTTTAATCAGGTGGAGCTTAAAAACCTGATGGACGGGCGCAAATTGAATGAGCGTTTTCGCGCATCTGAAACGGTAGAGAAAATCCGGCTCGATCAAAAACCACACACCTATCTCTATGCAGAAGGGGATATGTTGGTGTTTATGAATTCTGAAAACTATGAGCAAATTAGTTTGCAAGCTGAGTTTATCGGCGAGCGTGCGGCATTCCTGACCGATGGTATGGAAGTGCAAGTGGAATTTCACGAAGAAACGCCCATCTCTGTGGCCCTGCCTCAGCAAGTCACGCTGGAGATTGCCGAGACAGAACCTGTGGTCAAAGGCCAAACGGCTGCCAATTCTTACAAGCCCGCCATCCTCGAAAACGGCGCACGGACACTCGTGCCACCCTTCGTCAATGTGGGTGAGCGGATTATCGTCATGACCGAAGACGGTTCTTATGTAAAGAGAGCGGATTGATGGCAAATTCCTCCCCGCTTGTTGATGTTATGATGGCTGCCGCCCGTAAGGGTGCGCGGACATTAGCCCGCGATTTCGGTGAAGTGGAAAACCTGCAAGTGTCGCGCAAAGGCCCGGCGGATTTTGTCACAGCGGCTGATAAAATGGCCGAAGAAAAAATCTTCGAAAGCTTGCGGGCGAGCCGTCCTGGATATGGCTATTTGCTGGAAGAGCGCGGCGAAGTTGGCGGCTCTGATAAAACCCATCGTTTCATTATTGATCCGCTGGACGGCACAACCAATTTCATGCGCGGCAATCCCCATTTTGCGATTTCTATCGGCGTGGAACGCGAAGGCAATCTGCATGCGGGTGTTATTTATGATGTAATCCGCGACGAAATGTTTTTCGCCGAAGTCGGCAAGGGTGCCTTCCTCGTCGATAGTCGCGGGGTGGAAAAACGCTTGCGCATGCCGCCGCGCGACGATTTGACCATATGCACAATCGCCACAGGTGCCCCGTTTCGCGGCAAGCCCGGCCACGCAAAATTCCTGACAGAGTTGCACAAAGTCATGGCCGAGACCGCAGGCATCCGCCGAAACGGCTCCGCCGCCCTCGATCTAGCCTGGCTGGCCGCAGGCCGCTTTGACGGCTTCTGGGAGCGCCGTCTCAATGCATGGGGCATAGCCGCAGGTATCGTCATAGTCCGCGAAGCAGGCGGCATTGTGCAAGATTTGGACACAGGCAAATATGACGACGCCCTAACCAGCGGAAACCTACTCTGCGCCAGCGAAAAACTCCTGCCGAAATTGGAGAAGTTGCTGAGTTAGGCTTCTTCCACTACGGCATCAGCAATCCCGGATAGCGCTGCTGCGAATACGGGGGCTGAGAAGTTTTCTAGGTCTTCTATGCGTTCACCGATTCCGATTGCGTGGATGGGGAGTTTGAATTTATCGGCTAGGGCGACGAGGACGCCGCCTTTGGCGGTGCCGTCTAGCTTGGTCATAATCAGGCCTGTGACGCCTGCGGTTTTTGCGAAAGCTTCGGTCTGTAGAAGCGCGTTTTGGCCGACCGTGGCGTCCAGTACCAAGATAGAATGGTGCGGCGCGGTGTCGTCTTGTTTCTTGATAACGCGGACGATTTTGGCCAACTCGTCCATCAGCTCTGTGCGGTTTTGCAGGCGCCCAGCCGTGTCAATCATCAATATGTCATAGTCCTCCGCCTTGGCGCGCGTAATAGCATCATAGACCAGACCAGACGCATCTGCCCCCAGCGGTGCGGAGACGACAGGGGCGTCCGCGCGCTCGCCCCAGACTTTTAATTGCTCCACGGCGGCAGCGCGGAACGTATCGCCTGCCGCGAGCAAGACTTTCTTACCCTCGTCCGTATAGCGTTTGGCAATCTTGCCCAATGTCGTGGTCTTGCCCGACCCATTCACCCCGACAAACAACATAATCTCCGGCTTGGCACCACAGAGCATGAG
>JALSHM010000130.1 GCA_026982235.1 Robiginitomaculum sp.
GGTCGGTATAATGTGCCAACGGTGAAAAGCGAAATATTGCTTTCGATGAAAATCAGCAAGCCAGTAATTGCGGCCAGGCTTTCTACAATTTTTCTATTGCCCTTGGCTGCATGCTTGGCGCTGGAACGCTCAAGAAACCTCAAAATATGGCCGACAAAACCCTCAACACCACCCGAGCGTTGCACCAGCGCAATCAGCGGCCCGATAATCAGGGAGAACATCACCATGCGGGCATTGCCCGTATCTGTCAGCACGGCAACAAATGAATTGATTGTATCCAACGTACCCGTAAGCGGATGCCACCCGGCCATAATCATATAGCCAAACCAAATACCAACGCCTAGCGCCATAAAAACTTGCCGCGTCCAAAGCGCCAAGCCAATAGCAATGAGCGGCGGCAATACCGACCATAACCCAAATGTTTGTGCGGCAGTTTCCATGAAATTCCCCTTTAGCTATCTATATTGTGCAGATAAATATTGGACAGTGCAACGAAAAACCGATTTAGGGGTTGTATTTTGGGTAGTGTGGTTTTGGCCTCTGGTTTATCTTGCAAAGTTTCCAGCGTTGACCCGCCAGAAAGCGGGCTAAAACACGGAACATATACCGAACAAATGTTGCAATAATATATGTTTTGGTCTAAACAGGCCAAAACACGTATGGAAATTTTATGTCTGATCCCACTTTAACCTGTCCCGAATGCGGCACGAATATTAAACTGAATGAAAGTTTGGCTGGGCCTTTGCTGGCCGAAGCCCGAAGCGAGTTCGCCGAAAAACTGCGGCAAAAGAATGCCGAAATGGCGGCTGCGCAAGCAAGGCTAGAAGCGGAGCAAGCGGCGCTGGACGCCAAGCTCAAACGCGGTGTCGAAAATGCCCGCGCTGAGATTGCCCGCGAAGAAGCCAAAAAAGCGGCGGAAAAATCCGCGCAAGATATTGCTGCCAAGGCCAGAGAAGCGGAGGCGCTGCGCGAAGCCTTGCGCGATAATGAGAGCAAGCTTGCTCGCGCCCAAGAAGAGCAAGCTTTGATTATGAAAGAGCGCCGCGCCATCGAAGAACAAAAGCGCGAGCTGGAACTCACGGTCGAGAAACGTCTGGCCGAAGAAGTCGAGCAAATCCGCGCCAAAGCCAAGCGAGAACAAGAAGACGCATTCCTCATGAAGCAGCGCGAAAGCGAACAACAAATTAACGCCATGCGCAAACAAATCGACGATTTAAAGCGCCGGGCTGAACAAGGCTCGCAACAACACCAAGGCGAAGTTTTGGAAATGGAATTGGAAAACATCCTGAGGCGCAAATTTCCCTATGACGAGATTAAGCCTGTGGCCAAGGGCGTGCGCGGCGGCGATATTATTCAGACCGTCATGAGCCCCAACGGCAAATTGTGCGGCTCTATTTTGTGGGAAACCAAACGCACTAAAGCCTGGAGCGCCACTTGGCTTTCAAAGCTTAAAACCGACCAACGCAATTGCGGTGCCGATATTGCTATTCTCATGAGCATGACCCTGCCGACAGAATTTACCACGTTCAAACAGCTAGACGGGGTTTGGGTCACCAGTTTTGATAGCGCGGTGTCCTTGGTGGAAGTTTTGCGCCTCAGCCTGATTGAGCTGGCGAACATGACGGCAGTGCGCGACGGCCAAGCCTCCAAGGCCGAACTGGTTTATGAATATCTCACCGGTACAAAATTCCGCCACCGCATCGAAGCCATCGTAGAAAAATTCGACGATATGCGCACGGATTTGGAACGCGAAAAGAAAGTCACTCTCAAAAACTGGGCCAAACGCGAAGGCCAAATCAACGCCGTCATTGCCGCTACCTTAGGCATGCACGGCGACCTTGGGGCCATAGCCGGAAACTCCATGCCAGAAATAGCCGGCCTAGAAGACGAAAGCGATGTGCCTCTGCTGGATGATTATTAAAAACAGCGTCTTTTACTGAGACACGCACCCGTTTCTTCTGAAATTACCTTTGAGTGTCCAGGGCTTCCACCCGGCATGGAAACACCTTTACCCAAAACAAATGTCACGCTATGCCCACCACTGAGCCCTGCCGGAAAACGAGGAATGGTTTTACGATTTTAAAAGCGCCGCGTTCTATAGCTACCATATGCCCAGATTTAACCAGCTGCACTAGCCCTGCCTGTTGTGGCATTACATCATATGTTTTTACCGGGCTTGGCGCGATTACATCTTTTGGCTCAATCGTAATAAGGCCTTCTATAGTGTATCTATATAGACCAAACGTATCACCTTGCCGCACTCTGCTTTTTAATTGCATTTCGGAAATAGCTTTTTTGTCCGTATTTTTGCCAGATGGCAAGTGCAGGGATACGATTTTATAATTACCGTAAATGTTGTCGGGGGGCTTGCCTACAACTTTGCCCCAAAGAGCTTTGGCCTGAATAGCTTTTACGTTGGAACTGTCCCAAAAATTATTAAGGCAGCCCCTACCGATAAATTCGACTTTGTCTTTTGGCAAACCAACGACGCCTACGCCTGGCCCCTTTATATTATGGTTTGGCTGGGTAACAAACCTGGCGACGCGGCTGACATCGCCCTCAATCTTCCAAACCAAAGGCGTATGGCTTGTTGCTACAATATAAAGCGGCCTGTCTCCCTTTTCAATTACCAGTCTCGCAACTTCGCTTTCTCTGTCCATGCCAGTTAGCGCAACGGAGGATAATCCACTACCCTCATAGCCCGAGACAAATATTACTTCAGTATTTTCTTTTGGTGAGGCAGGAATGCATTCTTTTGGCGGTGTGTTAATCGTCGGCTTTGAGGTCGGCCGCAATTGTCTCTTTACAGAGCTTTCAGCCAATGCACTAAGGCCTTCGTCAAGTTCTTGTGTGTTGATAATACCGTCCTTGTTAGCATCAAAGCTATTAATTGCGAGTTCTCGTGAATTGTTAATTAATTTGCTGATTTGGCGCGAGTTTCTCGAAAACTGTAAAATTTCACTCATAGTAATCATGCCGTCGCCATTGCTATCGGCATCACCTAAAGGCAAATATCTCGGTGTTTGGCTTGACCAATTATAGGTTTGTGTTTGCGATAAACTCAGAGCCTCATTTACTGATATGCTCCCGTCCCCATTTATGTCTGCCCCTAATATTTTAGCAATCACACTAGCGCGCTCCCTTGCCGCAATTTTATTGGCTATAACCTGTAAAGAATCAGTGGTGACTATGCCGTCCACAGCTAGTTTGCTAAATGTTCGACGATATGTTTGCGCAGATTGTTCTGGGCGTTTGCTAAATTCCATTGCAAGCGTGTCTGACATGCTGGTTGGCAATACGGTGTCCTTTACAGGATCAATACTAATCTCATTACTTTACCTATTACATGCGGTTAAACCCAACATTAGCGCAACTAGGCATAGCTTTGCTGGAATATTTAACATAAAAAACCTCTTTATTTTTTTGCCTCCTTACCAAGATAGAATTACACTTACGTTAATGCGTTAACACAAATTACCCTCAATGTGCTTTATCAATTATAGTAGGTAAATATAGCCCGCTGGATCAACGTAAGCGCATATTGGCGCTCAAGTATTTGGGTGTAAAAAACGCTTGTGAAACAAAGGAAGTGAGGAAGTTTGCCTAATGCGTGTTTTTATTGTGCGCTATTGTTCATTTAACTCATGGTCATATGTTTAGACACGCAAAGGTCGCCACGAAAGGGGACAGCAAGCTGAACGGAGCGCCGCAAGCCTTGCGTCGCGCCCCTTGGTCAGAAGCGGGTTCGCTCGCAGATACTGCCGCCATCATGTGCGGTGCGTGACTTCGATATTGCCAACATATGTCAATCGATAGCCTTGTTCATATCGTCTCCATCATCGGGGTGGTTGCTGGTTAGGCTTTTTCGCCGAAACCGAATTTCAGGATTATAGCGAGGAAGATTAGCGTCGACAGTACCGCAAGAATCGAGCCAGCCTTGGCCAGCACTGCTCCGTTTTCGCTAAGCGCCATCACAATCCCCAGCACCAGAATGACCACAGAGACGACGGTCAGGAAATAGTGCGCCTTGGCCCACTTGCTGGTGGCCGCAGCCGGGGTTAGGGCATAGTATATTCCCATGATGGACATGGTGACAAAGCCAACAAGGTTGAGGTGGCCATG
>JALSHM010000131.1 GCA_026982235.1 Robiginitomaculum sp.
TAATTATGGTCATTTTAAATAAATTCGCGTGCATGCAAGCTTTCTCTTTCAATTAGTTGGCATATCCATTACCCAATCAAAATGCACATTGCAAGCCAGTACATGTGAAAAGAGATGGATAAATGCTGAATATTTTGTCACGTATTACCGGGAAACCCAGAGCCGAAATTATTGACGCGAGAGTTCTCTATAGAAAAGTTATGGAGCAATCAAGAAAGCCTGAATTTTACGGCGATGATTTGTGCGCTGATACTACGGATGGGCGCATGGAAATTCTGTGTATGCACCTCTCCACGATAATGTTCATCCTGCGAGAACACGGCGAAGCAGGTGCAACACTTACCCAGGCGCTTTACGATGTGATGATCAATGATTTTGATGTGGCACTGCGAGAAGAAGGTTTGAGCGATACAGGTGTGTCACGCCGCATAAAACCGTTGGCAAAGATGTTTTTCGCAAGAGCCAGGCAATATGCTGATGCTTTCAATAGTGATGACATTGAAGGCGCTTTAGAGACCATTATAAAAGATAATATTTGTAAGATTGGAGGAAATGACGCATTATATATTGTATATGTAAAGGATTTTCACGCTAATTTAGCGGCTCAGAAACTAGGAAGTATTGCGCGGGGTAAATTGGATTTTCCAAGATTTCACTAAATAATATGTATCCAAGGGAGTTTCTCCCGTATAAGCGCAAATCGAAGTCATAATAAAAAACGGGAAATACATGCTTGATGGATTAGTAATATCAGTTGACGCTATGGGCGGTGATGATGCACCGGACATTGTCATACACGGCATTGAATATTTTTTAAAACACGCGGGTAAGGGTCGGCAAGCTCGCTTCATTATTCACGGCGATGAGGCACAATTAGTACCTTTATTAGCTAAAACTCCCCATACCCGTGAGCGGAGTGAAGTTCGCCATACCGAAAGCGTTATTGCAATGGACGCTAAACCTGCTACCGCCATGCGGCGCGGCAAGGGCACCAGCATGTGGAACGCTATCGAATCTGTAAAACTCGGCGAAGCCAAGGTCGCGGTTTCAGCAGGCAATACTGGTGCACTTATGGCTATGTCCAAACTACTTCTGCGCATGAAAAAAGGCGTGCAGCGCCCAGCGATTGCCGCTCGCTGGCCACATCAAGAAGGCTTTGGTGTGGTGTTGGATGTAGGTGCCAATCTAGAATGTGATGCCAATCAGTTGCGGGAATTTGCCGTATTAGGGGAAGCCTATTACCGGGCGCTCTACAAAAAAGAAAAACCCAGTATTGGATTGCTCAATGTGGGTACGGAAAGCCTTAAGGGAAATGCAACCATTCAAGCCGCCCACGATAGCTTGTCATGTTCAGAACTTGGGCTGAATTATATTGGATTTGTCGAGGGTAATGATATTTCCATGGGCGATGTGGACGTTATCGTGACTGATGGATTTACGGGCAATGTTGCTCTCAAGACAGCAGAGGGTACGGCGCGCTTGCTAGGAAAGTTCATCAAAGGCGCAATGAACGACAATATTTTTTCTAAAATCGTTTCCGTTTTTAGCCTACCAGCTATGAGTCGCCTCAAAAAGCGTATGGATCCACGACTTGGCAATGGTGGTTTGTTTTTGGGACTTAACGGTATGGTCATCAAAAGCCACGGCGGTACGGATGCTATTGGTTATGCGAGTGCGTTAAATGTAGCCATTGAAATGGCCGACAGTGATTTTCTGGATGAAATTGAACGGACGCTTGATGCGCTTCATGATGAAGACGATAATGTGGAGATTCACATACCATGACCACAAAATCATATATTCGCGGGGTCGGGTCCTATTTGCCGCCGCGCGTATTGACCAATGCGCAACTGGCCGAGACCGTGGATACGTCAGATGCGTGGATACGCGAGCGCACGGGTATAACACAACGCTATATTGCTGCGGAAGGACAGAATACGTCTGATCTTGGAACAGCCGCAGCCCAAGATGCATTATCTGCTGCTTGTATGGACGCGTCTGAGATTGATTTAATTATATGTGCAACGTCCACACCCGACCTGACTTTCCCGGCAACTGCAACAATTATCCAGGAAAAACTCGGAATCCGCCACGGTGCGGCCTTCGATGTGCAAGCGGTTTGTTCTGGGTTTATTTATGGTTTGAGCGTAGCCGATGCCATGATTAAAGCTGGCACTGGCCAAAATGTATTGCTAATTGGTGCGGAGACATTTTCGCGTATCCTTGACTGGAATGACCGAACAACATGCGTGCTGTTCGGTGACGGGGCAGGGGCTATGGTTTTATCATCTATGCCGAGCCAGGAGGCTGATGCTGGCGATGGTGTTTTGGATACAGAAATTCGTTCAGATGGTCGTTTCCGGGATCTTTTATATGTGGACGGTGGCCCTTCTGCGACGCAAACTGTTGGTAAGTTGAGGATGACTGGCAACAAGGTTTTCAAACGGGCGGTCACAGAATTATCAAACTCAATGGTGCAGTGCGCCGACAAAGCTGGCATCGCAATTCCAGATATTGACTGGTTTGTGCCCCACCAGGCCAATCAACGCATTTTGGAAGCAGTCGCAAAACGGCTAGGTTTGCGGCGCGGGCAAGTTATTTCTACCGTAGCCTATCACGCCAACACATCTGCGGCCTCTATACCACTTGCCATGGACACTGCCATCAAAGACGGGCGTATTAAACGCGGCCAAACAGTGATGTTAGAGGCCTTCGGCGGCGGTTTTACTTGGGGCTCGGCGCTTTTATCTTATTAAAGAGTGGTCGAAAGTCGAAATTGCTTTGTTTTTTCAATATTTTAAACGTCCAAGTCGATGTTTTGGGTTGGCATAGGGGGAAAAATTTGCATAATGCTACCGCACTTTGTAGGGATATCAGGTGAGTGAATTTACAGTAACTAGAGCAGATTTAATTGATGCGGTCTATAAAGAGATTGGGCTTTCGCGAACGGAATCGGCAGTTCTTATAGAATCTATCTTAGAACATATTATTGAAGCCTTGATGCGCGGCGAGACGGTGAAATTGGCCGGTTTTGGTACATTTGAGGTACGCCATAAAAAACCCAGAATGGGACGGAACCCGAAAACGGGTCGCGAAGTGCCCATTACATCACGCCGGGTTTTAGGTTTTCGCCCATCCAGTATTTTTAAAAAGCGCGTTAACTCGGCATTGACGAAGAATTAGTCTAATATAGGCGTATCAATAGTGATTCGTTTTCTATACGGGACAAGTGAAATTTGCTTGCAAGATTATGACCCAGAATAAATCAACACGGGCGTTTAGAACCATAAGTGAGGCTGCGGATGAGCTTGATTTACAGGCTCATGTATTGCGGTTTTGGGAAAGCAAATTCGTAGATATCCAACCCATGAAACGCCGGGGTGGTCGAAGATTTTATCGTCCTGAGGACATTGAATTTTTGCGGGGTATAAAAATTCTGTTACATAGGGAAAAACATCCCATTAAAGATGTGCAAAAACTTATTCGCATAAAAGGCGCGAGGAGCGTTCGAGAATTAGGCCGCTCTGTCGAAAAAGCAGCAAAACCCCGTGAAATAAAAGACACTAATCTGGTGCCGCGCCGCATAAAACCCGTGATAAACAAACCTGTAATTCACAAAGCCGAACCGCAAATTGTACCAGATACTAAGCCAGTACCCGCACCACAGCCTATCCCAGAACCACCGCGCCCTGCTATTCGTGATGATGAAATTGTCAAGCGCCCCGGCGTTGTCGAGCTTGATGAGCGACGCCCGCTTGCTAATGATGCCCATAAGCGTGCGCCTGAACCAGATCGTGAGACTGTAGCAGAATCCATTCAAGAAACGACACAGGGCATTGGCGCTGATGACAAGTCTAATCTAACAGATGCTTTACAACGTTTGAAAAAGCTAAAATCGCGCTGGCAAGAATTTACCTAAATTATGTATTGTTCTCAACAATAGCCATGCCTATAAGGCACATCTGATAACGGATATTGTCGGAGCGTAGCGCAGTCCGGTAGCGCACTCGCCTGGGGGGCGAGGGGTCGTAGGTTCAAATCCTATCGCTCCGACCATTCGTTCATATTTCCATATTACCTTCATAGAACCTCACA
>JALSHM010000132.1 GCA_026982235.1 Robiginitomaculum sp.
TTAAGTAGATACAAAATTGCAATAAAAACCATATGGTTGTAATGTAACCCCCCAAAAACCAAATAACCCTGCTTCGGTGTGTGGGCCGAAGCAGGGTTATCTTTTGTACAACACCACAAAGAGCTGGGGAGGTCTTAAGGTCTTGTACGCGCCCCGGTTAAACTCAGCCATGACCGCTGCAATCAGTACAAAGCGAGGGACCGGAAGGGAATAGCATTTCTGCCATTCCGGGGAATACTATCAGGTTTTGGACAAATTGCAAGTCAAAACCGACATTGAGCTATAAATTCAGTCAATATTGTCGTTTTTTTGCTAAATTAACCCGAAATGAACGAATGTAACAATTCAAAAATCTCAACAATCTCCTCGGCCTGACATACATAAATCATTATTAAGGTGGCAAAACCCTATCTGGGCAACGATGCCCATCATAGAGGGCGCGGATATTTATCATCACTTTCTCGCCCATTTCCAAGCGGGATTCGTGGGTGGCTGAAGCGATATGAGGCGCAAGAATAACATTAGGTAAGCCGAGCAATCCTGGGTGAATTTTCGGTTCGTTTTCATACACGTCCAACCCTGCGCCTGCAATCTGCCCGCTGGCCAGCGCAGCCGCCAAAGCCGCTTCGTCGATAATCTCCCCCCGTGATGTATTGACGATCACCCCGTGGGCAGGCATTGCTGCCAAACGCTCGGCGGAAATAAGATGATGGGTCTGGGGCGTGCTGGGACAGTTGATGGAGATAATATCCATATTGGCCATCATACTGTCCAGGTCTGGCCAATATGTGGCATGGAGCGCATCTTCTATGGGCGGGGAAACCGGGGCGCGGTTATGATAATGCACTTTAAGGCCAAAGGCATGTGCGCGCCTTGCAATAGCTTGCCCGATGCGGCCCATGCCAACAATACCGAGTTTTTTACCGCGCACCCTGTGGCCAAGAATGCCCGTCGGTGTCCAGCCCTTAAATTCCCCTGCCCTCGTCAAGCGGTCTGCTGCCACCAAACGGCGCGGTACGGCCAATATCAAGGCCATAGCAAAATCCGCTGTGTCTTCGGTCAGCACGCCCGGTGTATTGGTGACGATAATGTTTTTGGCGTGGGCAGCGGCAATGTCGATATGGTCGGTGCCTGCGCCGAAATTAGCAATGAGTTTAAGCCTAGATCCAGCTGCGGCAATGACATCGGCGTCAATTTTGTCCGTGACTGTCGGCACGAGTACATCGGCGGTTTTGACGGCTGATTTTAATTGCTCTTGGCTAAATGGGGTGTCGTTCGCATTTAATGTTGCGTCGAACAAGTCCACAAGGCGGGCATGAACGGCGTCCGGCAATCTGCGGGTTACAATAATGTTCGGTTTTTTATCAGAATCCATAGCTTTTTCCATACCATAAAAAAGCCTTTAATCACCCAATTAGCAAGCAAATATTTACCCTTGTTTACGTCTCGTTTATTCTCTTAGCCCATAAACCCCCATAAACTGGAGATTAACCATCTTTGGTCATCAAAAGGAAATGTGGACGTGGTTAAGAATTTTATTGTTTCGATAGTGTCTGTAACAGGACTGTGCATGAGTACGGCAATACCGTCCTTGGCACAAATTGTACCTGAGGCTTCAAAATCAGCCTCCTCAAACAATACATCAAGGATTGCCCGAATCGTCGAAGATGTGCCGGGGCCCAATGAGCGCATGACGAATAATTTGATCCGCGTAAGTGCGACAAAAACACCTTCGGGATTTAAGGTGCCGCGCTATGTGTCCTTGAAATATTCCACCTCCAATGGTCGCACAGGCCCCAGTAGCAAGCACCCCGTTGCCTGGCAATACACACGGCGCGGCCTGCCCATGATTGTGGTCGCCGAAACCGAAACATGGCGCAAAGTGCGTGATGTCAATGGTGATGAAAGCTGGATGAAGCGCAGGTTATTGGATGGTAAACGTATGGTGTTAGTACGCGGCGAAATCACCTTACGCGCCAAGCCAAGCTCTAATTCGCGTAAGCAAGCCACAGCTGGCAAAGGCGCACTCCTCGCCCTAGAAGGCTGCGACACAAAAAATTGGTGTCGCGTAACAGATCTAGACACACGCATTACGGGCTATGCCTTACGCTCCATGCTCTGGGGTGCGGCGCCCTTATAAAGTGTGACGTCTGAATCTGGCTTGCCAACATGCACAAACGCGCTAGTTTTGTTCTCTTAGAGGAGAACAATATGCCCAAAATCCCGAACAGTTTTACATATAATGATACAAACAATTTGCAGGCGCTCGCCCAGGAAATCGAGAGCGCTTATGCAAATATAGTAGACGGGTCAGTGGCTCCGGTTTGGTCTTTTGCAGAAACTAAAAGGCATATTGCTGTTATAGATTTCAGTCAGCCAATTGCCCTAGATGACGCTCTCAGCGAAGCGGCCTATTTGATGGAGCATGGGGATTTGCGGTCGGCCAGTGCGCGGTGTTTTGGCTATTTCAACCCGACAGCCGCATGGCCTGCCGTGGTTGGGGATGTGTTGGCATCGGTGCGCAACCCGCAAATTTGTGTCACCTCCCACGCGCCTGCATCGGTGACGATGGAGCGCAGGATTGCAGATATGGTGTGCGCGAAGCTTTCTATGCCGGACGGCATGGCGCATTTTACCTCTGGCGGTTCCGAAGCTAATGAAACCGCACTACTGGCGGCGTTGTGCCGAGCCTCCAATGATTATATAGAACATGGCGTTCGGGCATTTGACAAGGCGCCCAGTATTTATGTGTCGGCGGATTCGCATCTGGCATGGATAAAAATCGCTAAGGCTACGGGTTTGGGTGCCAAAGCCGTGCGGCTTGTCCCAACAAGTGGTGATGGCCGCATGGATGCGGGCGCACTGGCCGACATAATTGGCAAAGATAAAATGGAGGGGCTTCAGCCCGTCATGATCGCCGCCACATGCGGCACGACGGGGGCGGGTATGATAGACCCGCTTGCGAGCTGTCACAAGATTGCCGAAAGCGAAAACATGCATTTTCATGTGGACGCCGCATGGGCAGGGGCTTTGATATTTGACCAAAGCAGACACAGATTATTAGCCGGCATAGAGCTAGCCGACAGCGTCACCATTGACGCCCACAAATGGCTCTCCGTTCCTATGGGCGCTGGCATCATCGCCCTGCGGGATACGTCCCAAGCTGCCAATGTGTTCTCGGTCAAGACATCTTATATGCCCGAAGGCGATGGACAAGATTTTTACATCACCACAAACCAGTGGTCGCGTAGGTTTCTTGGCTTGCGTTTGTGGATGATGCTCAGGGTGGTCGGCGAGGCGGGCTATCGACAAATGTTCGACCAGCACTTTGCGCTGGCAGATTATGCGCGCGCTCAGCTACCAAAACATGGTTGGCAAATCCGTAATGACAGCACATTACCCGTCATCGTATTCAACGACATCAAATACGGCCTAGATTCCCAAACCATAGCTGATGAAGTCGAAAAGCGCGGTAAAGTCTGGCTAGGCCGCGTAGCCTTTGAAGGCCGCAGCGTTCTACGCATTTGCACGACGAGTTTCCTAAGTACGGAAGCGGATGTTGATTTATTGATAGGTGAGTTGAACGCGGCGCGGGAAACCTTAAAAATATAAAAGCTGAAAATACTTTCATTTACAGCATATAATTTACATTTCAGTAACCATGAAGACAAAATTGCTTTCAAAACCAGCTCTCCCGTCATAATTCATTAACCATAATCAGGTACACCTCGCCCATGAAAGCTGTTGAAATGATGATGGAGCCGGGGGCGGAGGTGCTTTTGCAGCGAATGGGGCGGCAAATGTCGAGCAAGGCACGCTCTAAGGTGATGAATGGCGTTTTGACCCATTTGCGTGAAAATGCCCACATGTCCGAAGTTTCGGCTTGGTTTTCTGAATTGCGGTTCAAGGCGGCGCGGCGCACAACGGTGCGCTTATCGTCCGAAAACGCAGATTATGCACATATTCTCGCCGCATTGGCGGGGCGCGGGCGGCCCAGTATTTTGCTAGACATTGTCTATCTTGCCGCTAGCTTGATGGACAAGAATGATTTTGAAGCATTAAAATAAGAATGAGGGAAAATAATAGG
>JALSHM010000133.1 GCA_026982235.1 Robiginitomaculum sp.
CCCACCGCGCGACACAATGCCCGTAACGCGGTGAGCAGTCAGGTGGATATAGGCCAGGCGCACGCCCGCATGTATGGTAAAATAATCCACGCCTTGTTCGGCTTGTTCAATCAATGTGTCGCGGAAAACCTCCCAGCTCAAATCTTCGGCCACGCCATTCACTTTTTCTAGGGCTTGGTATATGGGCACTGTCCCGATGGGTACAGGCGAATTGCGGATAATCCATTCGCGTGTGTTGTGGATGTTGCGACCTGTCGAGAGGTCCATAACATTATCTGCACCCCAGCGCGTCGCCCAAACCATTTTATCCACCTCTTCCTCAACGCTTGAGGCCACGGCGCTATTGCCGATATTGGCATTGATTTTGACGAGGAAATTGCGGCCAATGATTTGCGGCTCTATCTCCGGGTGGTTGACATTGGACGGAATGATGGCGCGACCCCGGGCAATCTCGTCCCTAACAAATTCCGGAGTGACAAAGGCGGGAATATCGGCGCCAAAACTTTCACCCGCATCAACCCTTGCCTGTGCGCCCGGCACGGGCTCCGTGCGGCCAAGATTTTCCCGCTCGGCTACATAGATCATTTCTTTGGTGATAATGCCGGCACGCGCGTATTCGTATTGGGTAAAGGGTTTGTCATTATGTTTGCGGCGCAAGGGATTATTTTTGATGGGAAATTCCCGCGCCAGATATTTACCCGTTGCCCCGCCATTGTCTTCGGGCTTCACTTCACGACCTATATATTCTTCTGCATTACCGCGCTCTTTAATCCACGCCGTGCGAGTGCGCGCCAAGCCTTTCTCCACGTCAATCTTAATTGACGGGTCGCTATAGGGCCCACTGGTATCATAGACCACAACATCCGGTTCGTTGGCACTTGGGTGCAAAGCGATGGAGCGGTGCGCCACGCTAATATCCGGCGCTGCCGCAGGGTTGGTGAATATCTTGGTAGATGCCGGCAAAGCCCCCGTGGTCACGCTAGGGGTTTGGAACTGACTTTGGTCTATTGGTTTATTCATGGGAATTTTCCTTAAATATTTCGTATGGTTGACTTTTTACTACAGAGTGTTATATATCGGGTAAGGATCGGGAATACCTAGTCGACACTGAGGTTTTGGGAATCCCCAAGGCCTTTTTGTTTTTTCTAAGTGTGTTTTCTTCATGGGAATATCTTTAAACTAAGTTTTTTATTGATAATCTCATAAGCTCTATTTGTTTGTTTATTTTGGTTTTCCCTTTATTTCGTTATTCAGCGCAGAAACCCAATGAGTTTCATTTATAATATTGATTGGTAATCCTTCATCGCGAAACTTTACCGCTTTTTCTATTTTCCGACCATAGCTTGAATGTGCCCAACTATCAGTCGCGTACACACCTATTACTAGATATGTTGTCTTCTGTGTGAGTGCTCCACTTGACCCGCCCAATTTAGCAACTTCAATTTCACAAGATTTTCTGTTTCCAAATCCAAATGTTCCAGTGAAACAAAACCTATTACCTAAAAATGTGACCTCTGGGAAAGGATTGCATAAAGGCAATGAAGTAGACTTCAACACCTCTCCTAGTTCAAAATCTCCACCCACAAAAGATTTAAGTGTCTGAAATAATTCCGCAGCCTCCTCGTCATCAAGAAAATTATCGTCAAGATACCCTTGAATACGTTGAAATAGAAACTCAACAAGTGGATTGTCTACAGCGTCACGGTTTGCTGCTAGCCATTTATACAAATACTCTGCTTCCGACTGGTTTACCTCATCATCTGCTATTAAGCCACGTGCGAGCCCAATAAGTTCGTTGACTTGGCGGTCATCAATCCGTGCGCGCCCATATAAGTTCCTTAATTCTGACAAATTCATTTGTGAGTCTCCATAATAACTTGTCCCAAATTCCGCTCATACCTGCGTATGCAGGTATCCATCTCAGCGGCTGGTGTATTATACTGATGGCTCAGAGATAGACCCCTGCATACGCAGGGGTGAGCGGGGTGGTGGAAGTATATTTGCGTGTTAAACATCACCATCCCCCTGATTTAACCCCAATTCTTTCTGTAATTTCTTGGTCAAATTCAGCGACGCCAGCCTATAACTCTCGCGCAAATAGTCTTTTAAATCCGCGTCGCTCACCCCTTCGTCAGTCATCCTTTGTATCCATTTCATACCCCGCGAAGCCAGATAAGGCGCGGGGCGGCAACCGGGGGTGTCGCGCAGGAAATCATAGGAAATTTCCCCGCATTTGAATGTGACGCAAAATTGGGTGCCGTCGTCTATTTCGTTCCACCCACCGACGGCAAAAAGTTTGTTTTTCTCAGCCGTACCGACTTTCCAAACATCGCTATCACCCCATTGGCAAACATAATGGGTGTGCGGAAAAGTTCCGCAAAATGCGTTAAACTCATCTTGGGTCATGGGGCCTCCCCATTATGTCTGATTTGTAATGGGTGTTCATAAATCCATTTTCTATAAGACTTCTTGCCTGGCCAAGGTCGCCGGCAGTGGCAATCGTGACATTCGGCAAAGGCGCACTTGTGGTCAAAGTCAATTTCAAGGCCGGGGCTCCATTACTGTAATCTCGCTTTATCCCGATAACTTCACCAGGGCGAATAACTATATCCTGCTCTCGGCTTGCACTATATAATACCAATCTCTGGCTGGTGATAAGGCCAACATAGTATTCAGATTGTTGTTTCAAACTCTTGCCTTTGCGATTTAACCAATTAGAAATTCCCAATATCAAAATTACAGTGGGAACAAGCACAGCATTTTGCCTAATAAAATGTGGAAGATCTCGTACGTTTTTGGCTGCTTGCCACGATAAAACAAATAAACCCCCTAAAGAAATGTAGTAGAATATAATCAATAGCTTATGTGCCCATTTGGGGAATGTCCGTTTTTTGTTAGGCTTCAAGTTTCCAACAGCCCACAGAACATGCTCACCGTCTTCGAGCAGGTTTGGGTCAACTCTGACTTCATCACTTGTCACTACTTTCCCGTCCTTCCGCTGGTTTTATCCAGATCAAGTTTTAAGGGTAAGTCTCAGCCGACATCGTCAGCACCCCTCGGAGAATGTAATATGGCATAAATATTTGCCCTCTGCAAGAACACATAAATAACTTGTCATCCCGGCCAAGCGAAGCGCAGAGCCGGGATCTCGTAGTTTCTGCAAACTCCGCACTTAGCGATAGCGTTAGATTCCGGGGCACTCGCCGCGCAGGCGCTGGCGCAGCGGGAGTCCGGGATGAAAATATTTTAAACTTCAAAACTTTTTTCGCATATCCTTCAAAACCACCAGTGCCGCATTATGCCCCGCCCCAATAATGATAGCGTCATATGTTTGTGTGGTCATGCTTTTACTCTAGCGCGTAATCATTTACTCACAACACATTTTGCGCTATGGTGGTAAAAAACTGGGAGGAAGAAAGGCTACAAACGCTCTATTCATACGCGATTATCCCGGCTTCACTGACCGCTTATAATCCGTACTGTTTCTTATCCGCTCATACCCAGCCCTTTTTCCATTAAAGACGACTGGGTATCCAGCGTATAAAGAGCGAGCAAAGCCCGCACATTATTATTTGACTGGATTCCCGCTTTCGCGGGAATGAGCGGTGTTAGGGGTTAGAGTTATTTACCTACCGACAATAATTACCCTTAACCACACTATTGGCCGCAATAAACGCCAGAATATCTGCTTTTAACGTGGCGTCCTCATCAAAATATTTCGACAATACTTTGGCCATATCTGTATGGTTGAGGTCGGGATAGAGCTTGAACTCTGCTTTGCCACCGCGTGCATGAACTTTCTTGGCAAGCTCGCGGCTGTGTAGGTCGCTCACTGTTGTGTCCTTATCGCCGATGGGTAGGAATAGCGGCGGGGTCGGGCCTAGCTTTCTTTGTACGGGTGCATCATCGCCCATATGTTTGTTCGGGAATATCGTAATATAAGGTTCTTTCTTGAGCGGAAACGCCCCATATGGCCCAGCCAAGCCGACTGTACCGGCAATAGTTTTACACACATCCGCGCCCTGGGCTTTCAGATAAGCCGGGTCAACCGTGACCATCATAGCGTTATAGGCGCCTGCGGAATG
>JALSHM010000134.1 GCA_026982235.1 Robiginitomaculum sp.
GCTATGAGGCTAGCCTCGCCCTGATGAAAGCCCTGCCAGCTGCTGGTGTCGACATCATCGAGCTTGGTATGCCATTTACGGATCCGGCAGCGGACGGGCCTGTGATTGAACTGGCGGGGCTCAGGGCGCTTAAATCTGGTACGACTGTGCGTTCGGTTCTGGATATGGCCGTAGCGTTTCGTAAGGACAATGACGACACGCCGATTATCCTCATGGGCTATGCCAATCCTGTCCATCATATGGGTTATGCTGAATTTGCTACCGCAGCCAAACAGGCGGGTGTGGACGGCGCGATTATTGTCGATTTGCCGCCCGAAGAAGACTGTGAGCTTCGCGCCGCATTTGAAGAACACGACCTCGCCCTTATCCGCCTCGCCACCCCGACCACAGATGACGCCCGCCTACCCCGTGTGGTGACTGGCACAAAAGGCTTTGTATATTATGTTTCAGTGGCAGGCATTACGGGTGCGGCCAAAGGCGAAAACGCCGCCATATCAAATGCGGTTCACCGCATCCGCAAGGCGTCCGGTCTTCCTGTTGTCGTTGGCTTCGGCGTTAAAACCCCCGCGCAAGCCGCTGAGGTCGCAAAAAGCGCCGACGCGGTTGTTGTGGGATCAGCGATTGTTGATGCTTTTCACACAAGCGGTGAAGAGGCTGCATTAAAATTGACACAACAACTCAGCAAGGCCGCGCATATGGGCAAAAAGTGAGAGAGCTAAAGTGAACAATAAAACCACATTTATAACTGCCAGCTTTTTTGCCTTAACCGCCGTCATGCTCGGTGCATTTGCCGCTCATGGACTGAAAACCCATTTGACACCAAGCCAAATTTCCACCTTTGAAACCGGCACCCAATACCAGTTTATGCACGCTATCGGTTTGTTCATTATCGGGCTTTTGATGTATCATAATAGCGCTAAACTCCTGCGGCTAGCTAGTGTGATTATGACGATCGGGGTAATTCTGTTTAGTGGCTCATTATATTTACTCTCCTGCCGCACCGTCTTGGGCATTGAAAGCTGGACTTGGCTGGGCCCAATAACACCACTTGGCGGATTAGCCTTTATGATGGCCTGGTTCTTTGTGCTACTGGCTGTCTGGCGCGACAAAACATAAATCAACAATAAAAAAGCCGAGAACAAGCCCGGCTTTTTATAAATATTTTGGCGCTAACTTAACGCACCCTGCTCTAATGCGTTAGGCGTACCCGGATCAAATTGCGGCCAATTTCTTCAAAGGCGGCGTTCAACTCTGCCGCATTTGACGCATTGAAATACATGCCGGAATTGGTCGCACAATTACGCATGCGGTTTCTGGTCGCAGTGTCTGTGATTTCATAGGCAATCGTATATACTTCAATATCGCTATCTTTCACATTAGTACACATATCCGAAGTCGTGCGATTGGCTTTGTTGACATCATTACCGCCGTGCCAATTCCCTGATTTTGATTTTGTGTTAGCGCCGTCAGTCATGATAATCATGACTTTGTGCGTATTTGCGGCATATGGACCACGGGCCTCTGTTAATGGCTCATTTGTGTCCAATGTGCGCCAGCCCCAGGCAATGCCGGAAGGAAGATATGTATTGCCTCTTGCAGACAAAGCATTGATAGTGGTTTTCACCGCGTTCATATTTGTGGTTAGAGGTCGCATTTCAGTACCACACCGCACATTCATAAGACCAGGTATCTTGCGGCCAGAATAGGCTACACGTTCGTTCCAAGGCACATCACGAGAACCTACACATCCATACCAACGACTGGTTCTGGTGGGTGTATAGCAAGACCGATATTCTGGGCCATATGTTACATCACAAACCCGACGATTACATGCATATGGCACACCATCATTATAGCATGTGCGTGTGACTGTACGGCAATTTGTTCTGGACGTAACATCGCGGCGCATCCGACAAATTTCTGCACCCGTTGTAGACGAATCAGCAGGCACATCAATCCAAGTGGCATTCCTGCGCGACATGCCAACATTGACATATTGTCCGAAGGGTACGACGGAAACCTTTAAGCTGTCATTATCGTAACTGTCGAGCAATGTAATCAAATTGTTTGCCGCTGTTTTCAAGGACGTTAATTTACTCCCCGCCATAGAACCAGTGGTGTCCAGTACCAAAGCAATATTCACAGGCTCGCTTGAACCAAGCGGTGCTTCGCTAACCACATCAATGTCCACAGTTGGGCGACCAAACATGCCCATCAGATATGTATTATATTGCCCAGCTACATTAACACGAACACGGCCATCCGCCGTAAGGTTAAGGGATGTCGTGACAATTTTACCCGTCTGGTTATTCGCGTTCACAACATCTTGAGCAATGCTTAATAATGCAGATTGTGTAGTCTCGCCAGATTTCGCGGCGGCAAGCACCGCCGTATCAGCCGTATCTTGCATCTTCATGCGCGAGCTTTGTGCCATGGAAAAATCCACAGCCGCACCAACACAAGCCAAAACCGCTAATAAGGCAACGGCAAATGTGACAGCCATCGTGCCATTTGTGTTAGATTTATAAGATTTCAATAAGGACATTTCATTCTCCACAAACAATTATGTTATTTGCGGAAAAGGTATGCATCTCCCATGCCAAACCTCGGCAAGACTGTGCCAATACCGAACATTGTCTCACAAGAGGACGGTTTGGCTCTACTTATGGTTAATCCCGTATGAAAACGGCCTTAATTTTCCGGTAATATTTGCACCCGATAAGCATTTTCTGCCTTAAAAATTTGCGCGGCCAATGGTTTTATGTCGGCGAGTGTCATAGATTGGTACGCTTTTTCCCGGCTACGGAAGTTATCTACCCCCCATGTATCAGTTTGTGCCGTGGCGATGACCCGCCCCCAATAGGCATTGCTTTCAAGAGAAGTGTCCAGCCCTTCCAAAATGGGCGTAATCGCACGTGTAAACTCATCATCACTAATATTCCCAGCTTGGAAATCAGCTGCAATTCCGTCCAAAACCTTTATCATATCAGGGACTTTTTCGGGTTTTAATCCAAGAGAGGCCGACATATATCCATAACCTGGATAAATTCGTGACCCGCTGCGCCCAGCAGACGGAGAATAGGCTGCAGATTCGTCTTCCCTGATTATATCGGTCAATCTGTTGGAAAACATGCTGCGTAATACACTTAGGCGGCGATTGACCATAATATCTGTGCCGTCGGGCGCAGGCCAATAAACTTGTAGTAAAGCCCGATTTGCATCACCAGAATGACTTAATGTCACGGGTTTACGCTTACCTTTTGGAAATTTAAGTTCAGTCATCCCCGGATAATCGCCAAGATGTGTATTTCGTTTTGGCAATGCCCCAAATGTCCGCGCAACTTGTTTGACGACGGTCGCTTTATCAATATCGCCAACGACGGTAATTTGTATCTGTCCATTGCGCAAATGCGGCGCCAGCCAGTTTTGAATTTCTTGGGTCTCAGGTGCTAGCAATTCGGCTTGGCTCGGAATGCCGTAACGCGGATCCCCCGAATGTAACAAACGCCCCACATCACGACTGGCGACGCCGCCTGGCGTTGAATCTAGTGTCGGATACCAGCTTTCAATATATTTATTATAGCGCGCTCTGGCTTCGGCACGGTAGCCTGGTGCGGTCAGATACGCTGCCATTAAATTAAATTGTTCCTCTATATCAGACGGTACAGTGCTTCCGGAAATATAAAAATATTCATCTCCAAAACCAAAACCAGCACTGACAGCTTTACCAGCCATAAGCGTGCGGATATCATCAGCACTATGGGCTTTTAACCCGCCTGCATTCATCACATTTTGCCCCAGATAACGCAGTGCCGCATCTTTGCGCGGCATAGACAAGCTACCATCGCCAATTCGCACGGTAATACTGATACTGTCCTTGGCAAATTCAGTATGTTTAAAATTTAGCATAACATTGTTTTCAAATAAAACCAGGTCTGCATCCACATCATCGATACGGCTCTCTGAGACGATTTTACCGGGTGTGCCAAAATCCGTATAAGCAAATTTTCCCGTATCTTTTTTGTTATTAGCGACCACAGGTGTTGCCAGACTTGCCTCATAGGCGGCGCGGATTTCAATTTCC
>JALSHM010000135.1 GCA_026982235.1 Robiginitomaculum sp.
AAGGGTTCAAAGCCAAATATGTTCTGGCCGACAAAGGCTATGACGGAAAAAACGCCATCGCTGCGGTCAGGCGTTGTGGTGCAATCCCCGTCATTCCAAGGCGCAAGACTACGGCCCAATGGCGACACCTGGACACGGAACTCTATCAGGAGCGCGACCTGATCGAACGCTTCTTCGGTAAAATCAAACACTTCCGTCGTATCGCCACGCGCTACGACAAGCTGGTGAGAAACTATGCAGGCTTCCTCAACCTCGTCGCCGCACTCAAATGGGCAAGTTGAATGCCAACACGACCTAGGGTCGAAACCCATTCACTTTATTGATTTACATAGCAAATCAGATTCATTTCCTCCAAACAAAGTTTGGAGGTTGAATATAAGCCATTTATTTTGGTTGGATGACGATGCCTGGGCTGCGATTGAGCCGCATTTGCCTAAGAACCAACCCGGTGCGAGACGGGTTGATGACCGACGTATTCTCAGTGGAATTTTGCATGTTATCAAGGTTGATTGTCGGTGGAAGGATTGCCCGGGTGAATATGGGCCTTCGACAACAGTCTACAATCGGTTCAATCGCTGGTCGCGGCGGCGAATATGGACCAACATCCTCCAGGCCCTTGTCGACAAGGGCGTGCTGGTGCATTCCACATCCATTGATTCCAGCTATGTCAAAGCCCACCGGTCTGCCCATGGCGGAAAAGGGGGGCGAAAAACCAGGCTATTGGCCCCTCGCGTGGTGGCCAAACCACGTAAATCCACGCGTTAACCGACCTTTTGGGCCGTCCTGCTGTGTTAATTCTGACACCGGGAAATATCAGTGACATTGCTGTTGCAGGAGATTTGCTCAAGGCAGCAGGTCATGTGAAGCGCCTGATTGCAGACAGGGGATATGATGCCGATGCACTTCGCTTCCCGGCTAAAAGCAGTGGGAACAACGCCGGTTATTCCCGGACGGCGCAACCGCAAGAAGACTATCTGTTACGACAAAAAGCGATACAAGGATCGCTGGATGGTTGAAGCAGCCTTCTGTCGGCTAAAGGATTTTCGACGTATCGCCACGCGCTATGACAAGCTGGCCAGAAACTTTCTGTCAGCTATAGCGCTTGCTGCAGCTATCCCATTCTGGGTCTGATGGAGTCTCAGACTTAAGAATGAACAAACAAAATCCATCTTGTTTAACCAGCGCTAGATTATTTTGAAACTATGAAACAGCAAACGAACTCTTGTATTTTGCACTAATAGGTAAGATCCTTCCATCAACCAGTTTTACTGATTTTTTGCGCCCGTTTTTCTTAACAGACTCAACAGCATTATTTGCCACCCAATGCGAGCGGTGAATGCGTGTTCCGGGATAGTTTTCTAACAATTCCATCGCCGTTGAAAATTTCATATGTAGCATTTTCTTGCCCTTCTTTGTAATCACTTCAATATAATGATCATGCGCCGAAAGAGAAATTAAATCTGTACCTATTTCTTGTGGTAATTTTGCAAAAAATAAAGAAATATTCTCATCTGTCTCAACATGAATTCTATCTACTTCCTCTTTATGTATTTCTTCCTTTGATTGGATTTTTCCAAAATATGAAAAGAAGTGTATTGAGGTTAGAATCATGCCGATTGAAAAAACAGTGAACCAGAGCCAGAGCAATTGCTCAGGTGGAATTGCAATATCTCTGAAAACTATATTATTGTAATAAATAAGCAATGTGCCCGGGATTGTAACTATTATAACGATAAAAATATGTCGGATAAATTTAGAGGAATTATTAAATAACGCAAAGCGATCAAACAGAAAAAACACAAACCAAAAAATAGTGCTACAACCTAAAATTGCTACTGCCCAAAATAACAAGCGTATTGCAAATCCCAAATCGTCAAAAGTGCCAAACGGTCCAAAAAATGCAAATATTACAATGGCAAATCCTATAATAAAAACCTCTTTTTTCCAGCTAAACTCCTTAAAATAAAAGATCATAAAATCCCTCTATGCTTATATTTCTCAATTATTTCACTCATAACAAACTGTAGAAGTTCAGATTTGATCTGACAGTTTGCCGCTTTGTTGGCAGTATCTGTCAGGTCAGATTTGGTTTACAAACTTTTCCTTCCAGACTTCTTTGCCCTTGATCATAGTTTCGAAGGGTGTTCTTCCGCAACACATTTTGCCCTGATGGGTGGTGCGCTCGGTGTTGTAATGGATTAGCCATTGATCAAGATCGGCTTGCAACTGCTCAATGCTTTCATACAGATTCTTTCGGAACGTGACCTGATAAGACTCCTGCAGAATGGTCTTGTGGAACCGTTCACATATACCGTTGGTCTGGGGGTGCTTGACCTTAGTTTTGGTATGGTCAATATCATTGATAGCCAAGAATAGCTGGTAATCATGTTTGTCTGGTCGACCACAATATTCCGTGCCCCGATCTGTCAGAATACACAGCAACGGAAGATCCTGTTCTTCGTAGAATGGCAACACCTGATCGTTGAGCAGGTCAGCAGCGGTAATCGGTGTTTCGGTGGTGTAGAGCTTGGCATGGGCAACCTTGCAATAGGTGTCGATATAGCTCTGCTGGTAGATACGGCCAACACCTTTGATTGTTCCCACATAAAATGTGTCCTGAGAGCCCAGATAACCGGGATGCGCGGTCTCTATCTCGCCACAAGCCACATCGTCGAGTTTCTTCTTCTCAAACACCTGAACCTGCGCTTCGGTAAGAATGATGCCATCTTCAGCCACTTTAGCTTCCAAAGCTTTCAGCCGTTTCTTGAAGTTGGCCAGATCATGGCGCAGCCAAATTGAACGCACCCCTGATGGTGAAACAAATATCCCCGCCTTGCGGAGCTCATTGGAGGTTCGGGCCTGACCATAGGCAGGAAAATCCGTGGCATTTTTAATAACTGCACTCTCGGTCACCTCATCCACCCGGTTGGCCATGTTCGGCTTACGGCGTGCACGTTCCAGGAGGGCTTCCACGCCTCCCTCGTCAACAGCAGATTTGTAACGGTAAAATGTATCCCGGGAATAGCTCATCACCTGGCAGGCTTTAGAAACATTGCCCAGCTCTTCAGCCAGGTTTAGCAATCCGGTTTTGTGTTTGATGATCTTATCGGTAGTATTCAACATTGTGATTTTCCTTGTTTCAATGGTTTGGTTCACACCACCATCAAAACGGACAAACACATTCTCGCAAGAGATGCGCCGCGCCTAATTCACTCCAGTGAAAAGGGCGCGGTGTCAGATCAAGTCGAGTCTTCCGCACTATAAACATGCTCGTCAAATTCATGCAAATTCACGAAAAAAATTACCCGTTCACGAAAGAAATAAACACAAACCCTCTCACTCCATTGCCCCTTAGCAAAGCCTCTGATTTTATCACTCTCAACATTAAGATTTGAAGGGTTTGGCTTGCGATATTGCTTGCCAACGAAATATGGGGATTATCTTGAAAAAACTATCGTTACGCAAAACAGCTTCAGCATTACTAACTTCAACTGCTGTTGCTATGATTAGTGTAACCCTCGTACCCTCTGCCGCATTGGCGCAGACATTATACTGGGACGGTAGTGGTGCTACCGCCGATGGCAATGTTGATGGCGGAGCGGGAACTTGGAACGACATCCTCGAAAATTGGACAGACGTTAGCGGCTTGGCTGATTTTGACTGGGTTCCAGGTGCTGATGCTGTTTTTACTACTTCACCCGGAATTATTGAAATAGATGGTGATAAGACAATAGGTGATTTAACCTTTGACGTTTCCGGATATGTCCTGCAGGACGCAAGTGGTTCACCTGGAGATATAGTTGTCGATGCAGGACCACACACAATAACCACCGTTACCGGCCTTACAACAATCAACGCTGATATTACTGGTGCAGGCTCAATCCAAACTTCTGGAACTGGCTTTTTATACCTATATGGTAATAATAGTTTTTCTGGAGGGTTAAATATTTCCCCTAGTGTTTTGGTTTCTCTTAATAATGACAATGCGGCTGGTACAGGCACTATTTCCTCAGCAACAAGCGGTAATTTATTCTTTGGGACGGGTGTTGATATTGCTAATAATATCGACATAGGA
>JALSHM010000136.1 GCA_026982235.1 Robiginitomaculum sp.
CGCGCACCTCTCCCCAAGGGAGAGGTTAAGGGAAACTCGCGCTGACAATGTTTTGGGAAAAACGAAGATAGATGAGGCAACGTCTCCTCTCCCATGGGGAGAGGAACAAGGTGAGGGGGTAAGTTGTATTGGGTTTCACACAGCACTCTCAATCCCGCTCATTCCGGCGAAAGCCGGAATCCAGTTTAAATGGGCCGGAATCCAGTTTAAATGGGAATGTGCGAGCTTTGCTCGCTCTTTATGCGCTGGATACCCAGTCGTGGCTGGGTATGAGCGGATTATTTAGAGGACAAACACATGACAAAATGGGTTTATAGATTTGGAGCCAAGGGTACGGACGGGGATGCGTCCATGAAGAACCTTTTGGGCGGTAAGGGGGCTAATCTGGCCGAGATGGCGGCGCTTGGCCTGCCTGTGCCGCCGGGCTTTACTTTGACCACCGAAGTTTGCACGGCCTATTATGATAATGGCAAAAACTATCCGGAGGGTTTGAAAGCGCAAGTAGAACAGGCCGGGCGGACGCTTGAGGCTGATACGGGCAAGGTTTTGGGCGATGCGGATAATCCGCTTTTGCTGTCCGTGCGTTCTGGTGGGCGGGCGTCTATGCCGGGCATGATGGACACGGTGCTGAACCTTGGCCTGAATGATGAGACCGTCAAAGGTCTTGCCAAACATTCCGGTGATATGCGCTTTGCCTTGGATAGCTATCGCCGCTTTATCCAGATGTATGCCAATGTGGTGCTTGGCATGGCGCACCATATATTCGAAGATATTTTAGAAAACCACAAAGACGATAATGGCTATATGTCCGACACCGACATGACTGCTGATGATTGGACGGTGTTGGTTGAGAACTACAAATCTGCAGTCCGCGAAGAACTTGGCCGTGATTTCCCGCAAAACCCCGACGAACAGCTGTGGGGGGCAATCTCTGCCGTATTTGATAGCTGGATGAATGAGCGGGCTATCACATATCGCCGCTTGTCCGACATACCGGCAAGCTGGGGCACTGCCGTCAATGTCCAGGCCATGGTATTTGGCAATATGGGGGATAAGTCGGCCACAGGTGTTGCTTTTACCCGTGACCCAAGCACGGGGGATAATGATTATTACGGTGAGTTTCTCATCAACGCCCAAGGTGAAGATGTGGTGGCGGGCATTCGCACACCCCAAACCTTGACCAAGAAATCCCGTGAGGCCATGGGCGAAACCCAAGCCTCTTTGGAAGAGGCCATGCCGAGCGTGTACGCGGAACTGGCTGCGGTTTTCGATAAGCTTGAAGCCCATTACCGCGATATGCAAGACATCGAATTTACCGTTGAGGATGAGCGGCTGTGGATGTTGCAAACCCGCACGGGCAAGCGCACCGCCAAAGCCGCCATTAAAATTGCCGTGGATATGGCGCGCGAAGGTTTGATAAGCGAAGACGAGGCGGTCTTGCGTATCGAACCTATGTCATTAGATCAGCTTTTACACCCAACACTTGACCCAAAGGCCAAGCGTGATTTACTGGTCATGGGGCTGCCAGCTTCACCGGGTGCGGCCATTGGCGAAGTGGTGTTTTCTTCTGACGAAGCGGAGATTTTGGCACGGGCAGGGCACAAAGTCATTTTGGTGCGCACGGAAACCAGTCCCGAAGATATTCACGGTATGCACGCGGCACAGGCCATTGTTACGGCGCGGGGCGGTATGACCTCCCACGCCGCTGTGGTGGCACGCGGCATGGGCACGCCGTGCGTATCAGGGGCAGGCAGTATGCGGATTGATTACGAAGCGGGCAGTTTTTCTGTGGCAGGTCGTGTGGTCAAAAAAGGCGACATCGTCACCGTAGACGGTGCTAGCGGGCAAGTGTTTGCCGGTGCGGTCGATATGGTTCAACCAGAAATGAGCGGGGATTTTGCGACGCTGATGGGCTGGGCTGATGCCGCACGCACGCTGGGCATTCGCACCAATGCAGAAACGCCTATGGACGTGGAAACGGCCAAGGGCTTTGGCGCGGAGGGTATTGGCCTTTGTCGTACTGAGCATATGTTTTTCGAAGCCGCGCGCCTGGCGCATTTCCGCGAAATGATATTGGCGTCCGATAAGGCTGGACGGGTGGCGGCGCTTGATAAAATTCTGCCCGTGCAGCGGGACGACTTTGCGGCCATATTCCGCATTATGGGCGATTTACCGTGTACGATACGCCTGCTCGACCCGCCCTTACATGAGTTTTTGCCCCACGGGGAAGCGGACGTAAAAGCCGTGGCCGAAGCGACTGGTTTGTCCGTCAGAGAGCTTATGGAACGGGCCAAAGAACTGCACGAAACCAACCCTATGTTGGGTCATAGGGGCTGTCGCCTTGGTATATCCTATCCAGAGATTTACGAAATGCAGGCGCGGGCAATATTTGAGGCCCAAGCTTTGGTGCATAAGGAAACGGGCATTAACCCGGTGGCCGAAGTGATGATCCCATTGGTTTCATCCGAAAAAGAGCTAAAAATTCTCAAAAATGCTATCGAGGTAGTGGCCGAACAGGTGGCGGCGGAAACCGCTGCGCCCGTGACCTATATAATTGGTACGATGATAGAACTGCCCCGCGCCGCCTTACAAGCCGGGCATATCGCCAATCAAGCGGCGTTTTTCTCATTTGGCACCAATGATCTCACCCAGACCACATTCGGGCTGTCGCGAGATGATGCCGGGCGGTTCTTACCGGATTATGTGGCGCAAGGCATTGTCGAGAAAGACCCATTCGTCACCCTAGACCAAGAGGGTGTGGGGGACCTCATCAAAATAGCGGTTGAACGTGGGCGTGAAACCCGCCCTGATATTAAGCTCGGCATATGCGGCGAACATGGTGGGGATCCGGCCAGTATTGATTTTTGCCACCGTGCGGGGCTGGATTATGTGTCTTGTTCGCCCTACCGCGTGCCCATAGCCCGGCTGGCGGCAGGACAATCTGCGATAAGAGCCGCGATTCGGGCTAAATCTTCGTAAAAAGCCATGGCATTCTTTGTTTTGCTCAGTATTTTAGGTTCTGGCACGGGTTTTGCGTGATAAATCTCACAGAATAACTATAATTAGTGTGCTATTTCTAATCAAAAGCACTAAGTGTACTTGTAAACGAACTGTTAAGAACCCATCTGGCAGTCTCAACAATACTTGTACGAATCGCTTTAATGGCTATATGAGGGCGCGACATGACGAAGAACTATCACATAATCCTCGGTTGGGGACTTGCTGCCACAGTGGTGCTGGCCACAATTATCGGCTTGCCCAAGCTTGCGGGCGCGTCTACCGACTTTAAGGATCAGGCAAAATGGCAAGAGCGGGCAAGTAATCTACACAATATCGGCGCGGAGTTTCACTCTACGTCCAATCTTGCCAAAGCTCTGGCTGAGCAGCATTTGGATGCGTCTATCACCAACCCCTATATGCTCGACTATAAAACCACCTCCGACATCCCGCAAAATGCGGCCACACAGGTGGCCAAGGCTAAATATGCGGCTAGGGAGACTAATTGTTTGGCTGAAGCCATTTACTATGAAGCCCGTTCTGAAACAAATGCAGGACAAAAAGCCGTGGCTGAAGTTGTGTTGAACCGTGTGGGTCACAAAGCTTTTCCGAACTCTGTCTGCGGCGTGGTGTATCAAGGTGCAGAACGCACTACGGGTTGCCAGTTTTCATTTACGTGCGATGGCTCTAACGCCAAATTACCCTATGGCAAGCATTGGAACAAAGCGCAAAATATCGCCGCCCATATGATGATGGGAGTAAGTGCGCCACTCACTAACCGTGCTACCCATTACCATACTACGGATGTCAACCCAAAATGGGCGCCATCCTTGCGCAAACTCCGCAAATACGACACCCATGTGTTTTATAGGTTTATGCCGAGGAAACGCAGATTACGTCCGGTGAGTGTCGCGCCTTAGTTTGATCTCAACTCGCATCCAAACCAATATCAAAATTCATCACTGAATGGGTGAGGGCGCCTATTGAGATGACGTCTACGCCTGTGGCTGCAATGCCTGCGACAGTGCGAAGGTTTACGCCGCCTGAGGCTT
>JALSHM010000137.1 GCA_026982235.1 Robiginitomaculum sp.
TGGCTATGATATGCCGGCCGACGACTTCACCAAAGAAGCGGATCGTCTTTGGACACAGGTCAAACCCCTTTATGACGAACTTCATTGCCATGTACGCGCTAAACTTAACGAAGAATACGGCGATGAAGTCGTGCCCCTCGATCAACCTATTCGCGCTGATATACTCGGTAATATGTGGGCACAAAGCTGGGGCAATGTCTATGACTTGGTCAAACCAGAAGGTGATGCCCCAACAGTTGATATAACCGAGCTTCTAAAGAAAGCCAATTACGACGAAATCAAAATGGTCAAGGTCGGCGAAAATTTCTTTACGAGCCTTGGTTTTGAGCCTCTACCCGAAACATTTTGGGAGCGGTCATTATTCACCAAACCTCTAAGCCGGGATGTGGTTTGTCATGCTTCGGCGTGGAATATAGATGATAAGGACGACATCCGCATTAAAATGTGCATACAAAAAACTGGTGAAGACTTCAAAACTGTCCACCATGAACTTGGCCATAACTTCTATCAACGCGCCTACAAGAACCAACCGGTGTTTTATAAAGACGGTGCCAATGACGGCTTCCACGAAGCTATTGGCGATATGATTTCTCTGTCTATCACGCCAGACTATCTCGTAGAAATTGGCTTGTTAGATAGAGCAAATGTTCCGGACGCAAGCGCAGATATCAATCTTCTTATGCAACAAGCATTGGATAAAGTCGCGTTTCTGCCGTTTGGCATTATGATTGATAAATGGCGCTGGAATGTATTTAACGGCGAATATGCGCCGTCCGAATATAATTCTGGTTGGTGGGAACTTCGTGAACACTATCAGGGCGTGCGCCCACCCTCAGACCGCCCAGCCAATGCATTTGATCCGGGTGCAAAATTCCATATTCCAGGCAACACGCCCTATATGCGCTATTTCCTAGCACATATTTTGCAATTCCAATTCCACAAAGCCGCTTGCGATATGGCTGGCAATGAAGGCCCACTTCACCGTTGCTCCATTTACGGCAACAAAGAAGTTGGCAAGCGTTTCGAGGACATGATGCGCATGGGTTCTTCAAAACCCTGGCCCGAAGCCCTAGAAGCTTTCACAGGTACCCGCAATATGGACGGCTCAGCAATTATAGAGTACTTTGCGCCCTTGCAAACATATTTGAAAGAGCAAAATAAAGACCGAAAATGTGGTTGGTAAGCCGTTAGTTCCTTTAGATATTACTCTTTAACTCCCGGGCATTTTTGGCATGTAGTTTTCGTCGTGTTTTGCAAGAACATTACTGGCTATGAATGTTCCATTTTCCGCCAATTTTCCTGTAATGACAGTGCCTTGGCCTTCCGCGAATAAATCAGGGAGAACGTCATTATAAACTACGGGCAGAGCAGGTATATTTGGATCCGGATTGTCAAAGTTTATCACTGAAAAACTGCTGTTAAGACCATCGGTTTTGACTAAGCTCCCCTCAACCACTAAGCCACCTATTTTGATACTGTTGGCACCCTGGACATAAGTACTGTCAACCACATCGGATGGATTGACAAAAAGCTGTTTATTATCCCCGAGCGCACCAAGCAAAAGATAAGCGCCGCCAATGGCTGCGAATGTAACGATGGCCATGGTCATCAGGCGTTTGTTTTGGTGTTTTGGTTTCATAATGCTGGTTTATCCAAAATTAGCGTGTTAGGGAATGCGCTAAAATGGCGCATGTTCATATCAGTACATGCTTATAAACACATTGATTAAATGAGTATAGACTAAAACCATGGCGACAGCACCCAAAATATCCGACCTGCTTGTGGTCACAGAC
>JALSHM010000138.1 GCA_026982235.1 Robiginitomaculum sp.
GGTGGCAGGTAGTAACGGAATCGGCAAGACTTCTTTACTTAAATGTATTGCCGGATTACTTCATCCTGAATATGGCTCCGTGGTATGGAACGGGCAAAATATTCACAAGCAAATTTCGGCCGAAACCGGGTATCAAGGGCACCATGATGGTCACAAAGCGAATCTAACAGTACTGGAAAATTTGCGGTTTTGGCAATCTGTGTTCGCCTCAACTATTACCCCCGAGGAAGCACTGGAGCAAGTTGGTCTGTCAGCGCAAAGCTATCTGCGTGCAAAAAACTTGTCGGCGGGGCAATCAAGGCGCCTGTCCTTGGCACGGCTTTTAATCAAGCAAGCACGGCTGTGGGTGCTTGACGAACCAGCGGCCGCAATGGACATTAAAGGCCGTGCCGTAATCCACACTTTGGTCGGTGTGCATGTGGCGTCTGGTGGCTGCGCGATAATAGCTTCGCATACACCGCCAGAAAAAATTGGAAACAACACGCGGGTCTTAACTTTGAACGGAACCACAAATGCATAGATATAGCGGACTAATCATACGCGACATCCGTATCGCTCTACGCTCCGGCGGCGCTTGGCTCATGGGTTTGGTGTTTTTTGCGGTGTTCTTGTCCATGTCTGCGATTGCGCTGGGCGGTGAGTTTAAAACCCTGCGCCCCTTAGCCCCTGCCCTCATATGGATGGCTATGGTTTTCTCGCTGTTATTTTCATTCGAGCATCTGTTTTCAGACGATGCGGCGGACGGTAGTTTAGAGCACATAAAATTGTCAGGTATGTCTATGAATACTTATGTATTGAGCAAGGTCTGCGCCCATTGGCTTCTCAGTGTCCTGCCATTGATGATAGCCCTACCTTTGACGGCGTTATTATTTGATTTATCACCCTCTATATTACTTGGACTATTCGCTTCTATACTTATCGCAAGCCCTGCCCTTGTGTGTTACGGCGCATTTTCAGGGGCATGTTTAGTCGGGTTTAAGGGTGGTGGCTTTTTGCTTGTGCTACTGACAATCCCACTCATCATACCAATTTTGATATTTGCAGTTAGCAGTGTGACCTCTTTTCAAGAGCTTGGACTATTTGCCTTGGAATTTCGGGCATTGGCAGGTATAAGCCTCATCGCAACGGCGATTGGCATCCCAACTGCCGCAGCCGCGCTTAATACCATAATGGAGTAGAGGGATATGATCAATTTTCTAGCCAACCCTTTGCGGTTCAAGAAATTTGCAAAGGTCGCTGCGCCGATTTTCGGCGTACTAGCGCTATTCCTTATTAGCGGCGGGCTATATTTCGGCTTATACAATTCTCCCGAAGACCAGTTACAAGGCCATAGCGTGCGCATTATGTATGTGCATGTGCCAGCAGTCTGGACAGGCATGGCGGCTTATGCAGGCATGGCTTTTAGTAGTCTGCTAGCCTATATATGGCGACACCCTTTATCGGACGAATTAGCCCGCACCCTTGCCCTGCCCGGTGCCGCCTTTACAGCACTTGGCTTGATAACAGGCGCATTATGGGGCAAGACCAGTTGGGGCACATATTGGCAATGGGATGGGCGTATGACATCCACTTTGATTCTGTTATTTTTATTTATAGGCTATATGGCCGTATGGGCGAGCATAGACGATAAGCGCCGCGCCGCCCGCATCGCCGGGCTAGTCGCTATGGTCGGGTCAATCAATTTGCCGATTATTAAGTTCTCCGTAGATTGGTGGAATACTCTGCACCAAACATCTTCGGTTTCCATGCCAAATGCACCGGGTCTGCCAAGCAGTATTTTATTGCCGCTCATGCTCATGGCATTCGGCTATACTTTTTTCCTCGGCTGGTTGGTTCTGAATAAAATGCTCAATAAAATTGCCAATGCTAAAACACAGCGTAAACGCTCCGCCGCAGCTTCGACAAGTTTGGAGGCATTGTAATGGATTTCATTCCTGATTTTGGAAAATATAATTTTTATGTCTGGACATGTTACGGCATTTCTATTGCCATATTACTAGCATTCACCGTCCATACTTTGCTACAAAACTCGAATCGTCCCAAATGAACATTAAGAGGATTGCCAAAAGCCTTGGAGATACGCCGCAACAGCGTCTTCTGACCATGATGGCGCGCCTGCGTGACCCTGATACTGGCTGCCCTTGGGATATTGAACAAACCTTTGAAACAATTGCACCTTATACCATAGAAGAAGCTTATGAAGTCAATGACGCCATAGAACG
>JALSHM010000139.1 GCA_026982235.1 Robiginitomaculum sp.
TGTGTTTAACCCGTCCTTTCCCTATCGGCTTGCCCATATGGTAATAGCGGCTTATTTGACTACCGCCTTTGTTGTTGGGGCAGTGGGCGCTTGGCATTTACTGCGCGATAAATCTTGTGAAGGGGCCAAGGTGATGTTTTCTATGGCTATGTGGATGGCGGCCATTGTTGCGCCCATGCAAATCTTCATTGGCGACATGCATGGCCTTAATACTATGGAGCATCAACCTGCAAAAATCGCCGCTATGGAGGGGCATTTTGAAACGCAAACCGGGGCGCCACTTATTTTGTTTGGCATTCCCGATATGGAAGCAGAAGAAACGAAATACGCCGTAGAAATTCCCAAGCTTGGTTCTCTTATTTTAACACATCATGTGGACGGCGAAATTATTGGGCTGAAGGCATTCCCCAAAGAGGACAGACCAAATTCATTGATTGTATTTTGGGCATTTCGAATCATGGTTGGTCTGGGAACGCTTATGGCATTGATGGGACTGTTTAGCTTATGGCTACGGTGGCGCAAAAAGTTGTACACGGCGTCTCTGTTTCACAAAGCTGCTGTGCTGATGGCACCCGCAGGATTTATCGCAGTCATTGCGGGTTGGACGGTTACCGAAGTTGGGCGGCAACCTTATACAGTCTACGGGCTTTTGCGTACCAGCCAATCCATCGGGCCGGTCGAAGCCCCAGCTATTGCCACATCTTTGACTATTTTTATTCTTGTATATTTCCTCGTCTTTGGGTTTGGTATTTATTATATATTTCGGATGATGGCCGCGCCGCCGACACCCGGCCAGTCACCTATTGCGACGCGCCATCCCATTGGTTTGGATAGCGTTATGTCCACACAAGCAAGCGGGGAGGAAAACTAATGTTTGATCTTCCAACAATTTGGGCCGGACTTTTAGCAATCGTCATACTGATATATGTAATCCTTGACGGGTTCGATTTAGGCATTGGGATTTTATATCCCTTACTGAAGAAAGGTGAAGAACGCAATACGGCCATGAATACTGTCGCGCCAGTTTGGGACGGGAATGAGACATGGCTCGTGCTGGGCGGCGGCGGACTTTTGGCCGCATTTCCGCTGGCCTATGCTATCGTCATGCCCGCTTTATATGTCCCCATTTTGGCGATGTTGTTTGGCCTTATCTTTAGGGGGGTATCTTTTGAGTTTCGGTGGCGCGATCCAAAGCATGAAAAAATTTGGGACGCAGGTTTTTTTGGCGGCTCAATCCTCGCAACTTTTTCCCAAGGTATTGTCCTGGGTGCCTTTGTTCAAGGTATTGAGGTGGAAGGCCGCGCCTATAGCGGTGGTTGGTTTGACTGGTTGAGTCCATTTAGTTTGTTTACGGGGCTATCCCTTGTGGTTGGCTATGCTTTCTTGGGCGCTCTGTGGCTGATAATGAAAACCGAAGGTGATTTGCGCGAGCGGCTATATAGAATGTCCTTACCGCTTATGCTTATCGTGCTTTTGTTGACGGGTATTGTCAGTTTATGGACACCGTTTTTATCGCCAGAAATATATACCCGTTGGTTTACACTGCCCACATTATTGTATTTGTCCCCTGTGCCCATTATTGCGGCGCTACTGGCATGGCGGATTTATGTGAATTTAAAACGGCGCAAGGATTACCGCCCGTTTCCGCTAGCGCTTGGTCTTTTTGTTCTCTCTTATGCGGGGCTTGGCATTAGTATTTTCCCGTATATTGTCCCACGCGCTATTACGGTGGCAGAGGCCGCTGCGCCTGATGCTAGTCTAGGGTTTATGCTTATCGGTGCGGCAATATTTCTGCCACTCATCTTTTTATATACGGGGTATTCTTACTGGATATTTAGAGGGAAAGTCAAATCCGGGGAGGGCTATCACTCATGAGTGACAACACACCCCTCTATAAAAAATGGCTCTGGTTTATCGGTCTATGGTTTGCTGGGTTTCTAACCCTCTCTATTGTCGGGTATGGAATTCGGCTGGCGATTGGATTATGAAAAATACTCTAGTGGCCAAGATCAACTGTTATTTATGCCATTGGTTGCTCATCTGACCTATGAACGAATGCCCACTGCAAATACCTGCACATTTTATCATGAAGTGTTTGCATCGTAAAAATGGTTCGGGTATGACACGGCTATGAAAAATATACTTAAAACGATTGTTCTTACTGTATGCCTTTGTTTCGCAGTACCCGCTTTGGGTTTTGCAACACCTGCTTGGGCGCAGGGCATGCCTCCCGCTATGGATTTTGGCCCGCGTGAAAACCTAACGATTATATCAAATGGTGCCACCCATACCTTTAGTATAGAAGTGGCGGACACTCAGGCAGAGCTATCGCGCGGGATGATGTTCCGGGATGTTGTTGCGCCGAATGAAGGTATGTTATTTGAATTTGGCGATGAGCGTGTTGTGTCGATTTGGATGAAAAACACCAGTGTGTTCTTAGATATTATCTTTGTGCGTGCAGATGGTCGGATATTGAAAATTGAACATTCTGCCAAACCTTATTCGTTGCGCTCTATAACTTCGGAAGCCCCCGTGACGGCAGTTTTTGAAATCGCAGGCGGGCAGGCGAATGCTCTGGGCATACGTCCGGGTGATATTGTGCAACATAGCTATTTTTCTACGGCTCCATAATAGCAAAAACCATAATTTTTTCTGTTTTGAGGGCTTGCGTATTTATAATAAGCCGCTAAAAGCACCATCGGTTGCTTAGGTAGCCATATAGTCTTGTCAGGCAGACTTTAAACCCAATATTTCCGTCGGGGAGTAGCGCAGCCTGGTAGCGCATCTGTTTTGGGAACAGAGGGTCGCAGGTTCGAATCCTGTCTCCCCGACCATTTTTCTAGTTAAATCAGACTTTAGCCGTTGATTGCCTGCATTTGGTGTAATGTTTGCACTATTTGGTAAGTATTTCCTAACTCTGTTGTGGTTAATTTGCTTCAAATAGGGACTGGGAACCGCTTATGACATCGCAAAGCTCAAATGCTACAAAAAATAAGAACATTGTTACGCCGTTAAAACGGCACGCACAACAGGTGGAAGTTGGCCGTATTATGTCCGTAGGATCCTCGACGGCGGTTATTAGCGTCAATAAGTCAGTGATTCGCAATAACCAATTGCACCTCGTAGAATTGGGAACGGTTTTAAAGATTGTGACCAATAACTCTTTGGTTGTTGCTATGGTTTCGACTTTGAAGGTTGGTGCTGCAGACGATGAGGGCATGAATGATGGCTGTATAGCTCATCTGAGCATTATGGGGGAAATATCCACCAATAAAACGACACGGCAAACAAAGTTTTTCCGAGGCGTTCGCACATTCCCCGTACTCAACCAGCCCGTGCTGACAATGGTCTCTAGTGAATTGGAGTTGATTTTTTCCACGGGAAATACCCCTAGCATCGCAGTAGGGCGTATGCAGCAAGACGATAATATTATTGCCCGGGTCAAGACTAATGACCTTTTATCCAAGCATTTCGCCATTATCGGGTCTACAGGTTCGGGTAAGTCTTGTACAGTGGCTTTGGTTTTGCAGGCTATATTGGACGAAAACCCCAGCGCCCATGTGGTATTGTTTGATCCGCACAATGAGTATTCTCACAGTTTTGGTGACCGGGCCAAAGTCATCGGTCAAGCTGAGTTTGAACTACCTATTTGGCTTTTTGATTTTGAGGAAACGGCAGAGCTGCTTACGTCAGAAATCCTCGATCATAAGCGCGAAGAAGTGGATATTTTACAAGAGGTTATTCTAAAAGCCAAACAACTTTATGACCGCTCCAAACAGGCGGGTTCAAATATTAGCGCCCAGTCGAAAATGGCGGATATTGAAAAAGACCTACACCGTGCCGCCGCCCATATTTCACTGGATTCGCCCGTGCCCTATAGAATGCGCGATATTTTAAAATTGCTTGAATATTATATGGGGCGGCTGGAAAACTCTGGAAATATTGGCCCTTATAAGCGTTTAACCCGGAAGATTAACAGCCTAA
>JALSHM010000140.1 GCA_026982235.1 Robiginitomaculum sp.
TAAGATGAAGTAATTCACCCCAACTAAAGCCGCTATCACCATGAAATGCCAAGGTTTTTTCGGTCTTAGCCAAAGCATCATGCCGAGGAAAACAAAATATGTCCAAAACTCTACGCTCACCGTCCAGCTGGGCATATTATAGGATAAATGTTCGTGAAACCCCATAGATTGGGTCAAGGTGAGGTTGGAGATAAAGCTTTGTAAAGTCTCTGTTGCGCCCGGCTGAAACGGTAATATTTCCCCGGGCGTAACTGTGGCAAGCCCAACCCAATGCGCCGCTAGTCTGGCCAGCGCATATAAGAGTGCGACCATGAGCATAACAAAATGTATAGGATATATTCTAGCAAAACGCCTTTTGATAAATGCCCTGCCCTCAGCCCCTGAATTAAGCCGCCCATCATAGAGCGTGAACATCAAAAACCCGGAAAATACAAAGAATATATCCACAAGCACGGGGCCATTGGTCAGCAAGTCCGAAGAATTGGCATGGCTCAACCACATAGTATGATAGACGGCTATCATCAGCGCCAAAACCCCGCGAAACCCATCAAGGGCGGCGAAATATTGTGGCTTTTGGCCACCCAAGCTCTGTTTCACATCTGTTTGCACAGCAATTCACTCTCACGCATTCACACATATCGGCCCCAAACAGGCCAGTTAAGCCCACTGAACCGGGCTTGCTTTGTTGTTTTCTTGGATAAAATAGCCCATTAAGGCAAATATTAGATTAAGATGCGGCCTGAAATCCGGCGCAAAAGGGGGAATATCGTGCAACTGGTCACACTAGATTGGGTAATCATAGCCTGTGTATTGGCACTTATCATTGGGATAGGCCTGTATGTCAGTCGCCGCGCGGCACAAAACAGCACCTCTTTTTTCCTTGGTGGGCGCAACATGCCGTGGTGGCTTTTGGGAACGTCTATGGTAGCCACTACATTTGCCGCCGACACACCAAATCTGGTTACAGGCCTTGTGCGGGAAAACGGCGTGGCGGGCAATTGGGGTTGGTGGGCGTTTTTGATAACCGGCATGATCAGTGCCTTTGTCTATGCCAAACTTTGGCGCAGGCTAGGCGTGGTCACCGATATAGAATTTTACGAGCAGCGCTATAGCGGTAAGCCCGCAGCCTTCTTACGCGGATTTCGCGCCGTCTATATTGGGGTGTTTTTCAATATCATGGTCATGGCCAATGTGACTTTGGCGCTGATAAAATATGCCAATGTCTTGTTCGGAATATCGCCGGAAATCGTCGTGCTTATTGCGGGGCTGGTGACTGTCACCCTGTCCGTTTCAGGCGGGTTGATGGGCGTATTGGTTACGGATTTTTTCTTGTTTATCCTCTCCATGATAGGCGCCCTGTGCGCTGCTTGGTTTGCCGTCAACCACATAGATGTTGGCGGCTTAACCGAGATGATGAATAGGCCGGAAATCGCTGATAAGAAAAGCTTTTTTCCCGATTTTGCCGATCCCAACCAATATGTGCCTATTCTGCTCATCCCCCTGCTTATTCAGTGGTGGAGTGCTTGGTATCCAGGCTCAGAGCCCGGCGGCGGCGGTTATATCGCCCAGCGCATGTTGGCGGCCAAGGACGAGAAACACGCCACAGGAGCAGCCGTATTCTTCAACATTGCCCATTATGCCCTGCGCCCTTGGCCGTGGATATTGGTGGCGCTCGCCTCCCTGATTGTGTTCCCGAACCTGGACAGCATGGGCACCGCCCTGCCCCATGTGGACAAATCTCTGATACAAAACGATCTCGCTTATCCGGCTATGTTGACATTCTTGCCTAAAGGTGTGCTTGGGCTTGTGGTGGCCTCCATCATTGCGGCTTATATCTCTACAATGTCGACCATGCTCAATTTGGGGGCATCTTATGTGGTCAATGATGTTTACGGACGCTTCATCAACAAACAAGCCTCCGAGAAACGCAAAGTCCGTATCGGGCAATTCGTGACAGTGGTTTTGATGATTGGCACTGCCCTGTTGGCATTGAAATTGGAGAGCGCCACCCAAGCCTTCCGCTTACTCTTGGCGGTGGGTGCGGGCACAGGTCTGTTATTTTTCCTACGCTGGTTCTGGCCGCGCATCAATGCGTGGAGTGAAATAAGCGCCATGGTGCTGTCTTTGCTGGTCGCGTTCGGATTTGAGTATTTCGGGCCAGATAATTTGCAGTTATGGCATAAATTTGCCCTCAGTGTTGGCTTGACGACATTGGGCTGGATCATAGTAACTTTGCTCACCCGACCAACAGATGCAAAAATTCTGGCTATATTCTATGAGCGGACAAGTATCACAAAGGGCGTCAATATACGCGCAGGGTTGATTGCAGCCCTCACCGCCAGCCTTGCAGTATATGGCCTCATGTTTGCCACAGGCAGTATTTTATACGCCCAGTATTTACCCGCTATAGGGTTTGGTGTAGTGGGTATCGTTAGCGGGTATATTTGCATTCGCACTTACCGCAAATCAACCTAGGAGACCAAAATGAAATCACGCGCAGCTATTGCTCTTAAAGCAGACGAAAATCTCATCATCGACGAAGTTGATGTTAGCGGCCCACGGGACGGTGAAGTCCTGGTCGAGATTAAAGCCACAGGCATATGTCATACGGATGCGTTCACCCTATCGGGCGACGATCCGGAAGGTGCTTTCCCAGCTATCCTCGGTCATGAGGGGGCGGGTATTGTCCGCGAAATTGGTAAGGGCGTGACCTCTCTCAAAGTTGGCGATCATGTTATCCCGCTTTATACGGCGGAATGCCGCCAATGTGATTACTGCCTGCACCCGAAAACCAATCTCTGCCAAAGCGTGCGCGAAACCCAAGGGCGCGGGGTAATGCCGGACGGGACTTCAAGATTTAGCTATAAAGGCAAGCCAGTCCTGCATTATATGGGTTGTTCGACATTTTCCAATTACACGGTTCTGCCCGAGGTTAGCCTTGCAAAAATCCGCAAAGATGCACCTTTCGACAAGGCTTGCTATATCGGGTGCGGTGTGACTACGGGCGTGGGGGCAGTGATTTATACGGCTAAAGCGGAGCCGGATTGTGTGGCTATTGTGTTCGGGCTGGGCGGTATTGGTCTGAATGTCATCCAGGGTCTTAAAATGATAGGTGCTAAGCAAATCGTCGGTGTGGACATCAACCCTGCCCGCGAGGCAACGGCGCGCAAATTCGGCATGACCCATTTCGTTAATCCGACGAAGGTTAAAGGCGATCTCACTGGACATTTGGTCGAAGTCACGGGCGGCGGCGCAGATTATACATTCGAATGTATCGGCAATACGGATGTCATGCGCGTGGCGCTCGAGAGCTGCCACAAAGGCTGGGGCGAGAGCATCATTATCGGCGTAGCCGGTGCCGGCAAAGAAATCTCCACAAGACCATTTCAACTGGTCACAGGCAGAAGCTGGCGCGGCACAGCCTTCGGCGGCGCCAGAGGCCGCACAGACGTACCAAGCATAGTCGACATGTATATGGATGGCCGCATAAATATAGACGACCTGATTACCCACAAAATGGGGATTGAGGATATCAACAAGGCATTTGATTTGATGCACGCTGGGGAGAGTATTCGCTCAGTGGTGGAGTTTTAGAGATGATATGGAATATTATCGACCACAGGAAAAACAAATATCGATGGGCAAAAATTGATGCCATTATTGAGGACACCTCTCACGATAATATTATCGAAAATTCTGATACTGTTGAAGCCAGCCCTGATAAAACATATGTTCAATGCGAGGATAAAACAAACATATCAATTCACGAGGCTATCTGTTGGGCAGAAAAATTGCCCAGCAGAGTTACTTTGTTCTTATATGATTTAGGGAAATCATGATAAATAAAAAGCGAATAGGTATATTTTTTGCAAATCTATTTTTTGCAGGTTTCATAGTAATTGCCGCTGTAGGTTATTGGGTCAATTCTATGTACACAATCGGGATGAGCG
>JALSHM010000141.1 GCA_026982235.1 Robiginitomaculum sp.
TAATCTACCATTTGAATAGGCCTTTCCCTAGAATTTCAGCTTTGTGGCTATGCCCCACTCGGCTGGCAGTCCATATGTGCCTTCAACAATACCAAAGCTATCCAGTGTAGTTAGCCCTCCTTGCAAGTACAATTCATTGGTCAAATTCGTACCGTACAAAGCGACTTCCCAATTTTCACTTTCTGGGGATAAAATAATTCGCCCGCCTAAAAGTCCGTACCCGTCTTGAATGAGAGCCGCTGTATTCGCAGGGTCAAGCGCTTGGGAGCTTTGATAAGAATAATCTCCGCGAACCGTTAAATCAAAAGCGTCGGATACTGCAAAAGTGTATTCTCCACCTAATGACATCGTAAAATCGGGTGTGCGTGCCAAACGCAGATCCGAGGTTACTGTCACGCCGGGATTTAACTGGTCATATTTGGCGTCGAGTATACCTATGGTCGCATCAACAACAAAATTATCTGTAACCATAGCCCGTAATTCAGCCTCAAGTCCTGTGATATTAGCAGTTCCTGCATTCTCAGTAACAAGCAAAAGATTACCCGTATTATCGGCACGAACCGATGTGAGTTGCATATCCTTATAATCATAGATAAATGCTGCGGCACTTAGTAAAACACGCCTGTCCGCAAAGCTGGTTTTAACACCTGCCTCATATGACCAGACAAATTCTGGGTTATAGCTATCAACTGCACCTTGAGAAGTTGGGCGACCATTGAAGCCTCCACTTTTAAACCCTCTGGAAACCGATGTGTATAGCAATGTGTTTTCACCCGCTTGATAATCCAAGCTAAACTTCGGCGACAAAGCGCTCCAACTATCAGATAATGTTGTCGGTGGTATAATTGCCGCTCCAGAATTTACACGGCTATGATCTAAGAAATAGTCTTTACTTTCATCGGTATAACGCAAGCCCGCTGTAAAGTTTAAATTATCTGTCAGAGCAAATGTACCACTCCCATATAAGGCATAGCTTTCGGCGCTTACTTTGTTATAAATATCAAAATCCAAATCAAGACCTACATTAAAAGGATTTCCAGCACCCCCTGCGCAAACATTTGGCGGGAAAGGTCCAGGACAAACCGAAGTTGGGGTCAATGGCAAAATAGCTCCTGGCAAGCCTTGAAGAGCTGCGAAAAGTCCTGACGCCAAACGAACATCATTTGTGTCTTTTGCCAGTTCATTGAAATAATAAACACCGCCAACCCAATCCAGCCGTTCATTGAAGCTGCTACCGACGAGCTGTAACTCTTGGGAGTATTGTTGCTGCACAACTTTATTATTTGTGTGCAAGAATGAATTAGCTGTGCCATCACCATCGCGACCAAATTCAGCCTCCAGAGTCCGTACGGCGCTTATGGATTTCAAAACAGTTGTGCCAAAATCATATTCCATTGTTAGCCCTACGCCGAATGATTCATTATCATCAACATTAGGGCCAGTAGAATTGCTTTGGCGCGGGTCTACATTAACAACAGACGGCGGATTATTGGGCCCGCCAACAAATATTCCCCACAATGTTGCTAGAGGCGCTGTTGGCTCAAACTGTAAGATTGCCGTATCAGCTGTTGTTCCATTGCGCTTAGCATAATCAACGGCCAAATCAGCCGTAAATTGATCGCTTGGTGCCCATTCAAACATAGCGCGTGCCGCAAAACTACGCTCATCGCCCTCGCGCTCACCCGTGGCAACCCTATCCGTAAAACCATTCTTGGTCTTATACAATGCCGAAAAACGGGCGTTAAGCGTGTCACTAAGTGGCACGTCCACCATAGCACGCCCTTCAAAATAACTATTCTTCCCAGCCCGAAGTTCCAACTTACCACCCCCCTCTGGGTTTGGTTTAGCAGAAATAAGGCTAATGGCACCGCCAATAGTATTTTTACCAAAAAGTGTCCCCTGAGGCCCACGTAAAACCTCGACACGCTCCAGATCGAGCAAATCCATAATAGTAGCCGTGGCACGCGCATAATAAACACCATCAATATAAAGACCCACGCCAGGGTCGGTCGTTATTAAAAAGTCGCTTTGGCCAACGCCACGCAAAAATATACTGGATGTGCTACCACTACCGCCACCGCCGCCATTGGAACTAATATTTAAATTGGGTACAAATTGCGAAACATCAGCAATATTAGCTGCCCCGCGCTTTTCTAGCGTATCCCCAGTGAAAGCCGATATAGCAATCGGCGTGGTCTCGACGCTCTCCTCGCGCTTTCGCGCCGTAACGACAATCTCGTCAAATCCTGACGAAGCCCCGTCATCGGTTTGCGCAAATGCAGTCCCGGATAATGAGGTTCCAGTTATGACAAGAGCAAGTCCGATTGCGCCGGATGACAACAAAGTAGAGATTTGTTTTTTCTTCTTAAGTTTCTTAGAAATGTAAAATGGCATGATGTCCCCTTTTATTATTACGACTGTGTCAATTATTGTGATGACCTGTGTCAATGTGCGTCAATTTGACCCGATAAGAAGCCATTCGCCAATAGCGTAAACTACTCAATTTCGGATAAATAACATGAAATATCATGATGTTTTTTACAAAATAACCGCCCGCCTAGGGGGTTCACGTCATATTATTCCTAAATAACCATGTTAAAAACACGCAACTCAAACCAAAGAAGGGGAACAAATATGTCTATAAAACTAAAGAAAAGCGACGCAATGACCGTGAAAACGGTTAAACCAAGGGAATCTGTATTTTTGGATACAAACTCTCTAAAATGGTTGCCATGGGTGATTGAAGGCACTTGGTTCAAACTTCTGAACGTCGACATGAAAACCGGTGGGTACACAATGATACTCAAAGTAGACCCAGAGAATGACGCCCCCGTGCATGGTCATGTGGGTGCTGTTGAAGGGCTGATTTTAGAGGGTGAATTTGGTTATGACGAAGATCGCGGCCCCGGCATGCATTATGTATGGGAACCAGCAGGCGCTATTCACCAACCAGACAGCCCGGGCGGCTTTACCATGTTCGCCGTCATGCACGGCCCATTACTTGGATATAATGATGACGGTTCTATTGCTGCCGTTGTAGACGGCAAGTTCATGTATCAGATGGCTTTGGACGGCGGCGTGGCCGACCATATCAAAGTCGACTACCCTGACATTAACTAAATGCCTTTAAGTCATGTAGTCGGCTCAACTGCTACTGCTCTTTACGCAGGTACAATTGGGGATGCCCTACATAGGGCTGCACGGCGCTGGCCCAAGAAGGACGCGCTTGTGTCCTGCCACCAAAATTTGCGTATTAGCTACACGCAGTTATTGGAGCAATCGCAAAGCCTTGGGCTTGGCTTGCTGAAGCTTGGACTTAAGCCCGGCGACCGCGTCGGGATTTGGGCGCCTAATTGTGCCGAATGGACTATCACACAGTTCGGGACAGCGTTGGCCGGGTTGGTATTGGTTAATATCAACCCAGATTACCGTCCACGCGAGTTGGAATACACGCTGAACAAAGTTGGGTGCAAGGCACTAGTTTTGGCACGTAAATCCAAATATACCGACTATGTTGATATGGTTAAAAACTTAGCTAACTCGGGCAAATTACCACACTTGGAAACCCTGATACAAATCGGCGAAACCGAGCAGACAGGGCTTTACGCATTTGACCAAGTCATACTAAATGGCCGCGCCGAAGACACAAAGCATCTTGAGCAAATCCAAAATAGTCTTAGTTCTGATGACCCTATCAACATCCAGTTCACCAGCGGCACAACCGGTGCGCCCAAAGGTGCTACCCTGACCCATAAAAACATTCTTAATAATGCGCTCTTTACCGGACAAGCCCAAAACTTTGGCTCCGCAGACAGGTTATGCATCCCGGTGCCGCTTTATCATTGTTTTGGTATGGTCATGGGGAGTTTGGCGTGTTGCCTTCATGGCTCTACAGCCATTTAT
>JALSHM010000142.1 GCA_026982235.1 Robiginitomaculum sp.
GATCGTGCTAAACTTGCTAGAACCTGCGATAATTATTTTTCTTGGTGGTGTGGTTATGATGATTGTCGCCGCCATATTCTTGCCGATTTTACGGTTAAACACAATGTCTTTGTAGGGCAATTTTTAGGAGCCGATAATGAACAAAAAGCAAAAGAAAAAACAAGCTGGGTTTACCTTGGTTGAGGTTATGGTCACTATGACGATTATTGCGATTATGGGTACAATCGTTGTCATCAATGTCCTGCCTAGAATGAGCCAGGCGCGGGGCGATAAAGCCAAAATTGATATTGCGCGTCTCAGCCAAGCTTTGGAATATTATAATCTGGACACCAGCACATACCCGGAAACTCTGGACGCACTCCTTGGCGCACAATCTGGCGGAGACGAGCGGGCTAATCCGGATGGATATATAAAAAGCCTACCAAAAGATCCGTGGGGCAATCCCTACAATTATGCCTATCCCGGCGATAATGGCCGCTTTGATTTATGGTCATATGGCGCGGACGGCGTAGAAGGCGGAGAAGGCAATGATGCCGACATCACTAACTGGCAACAATAACACCAGGCATAACAATCAGGCCGGATTTACTTTGGTCGAAATACTTGCGGTTATGTTCATTATTGCTGTAATGGCCGGGGCTGTGGTGGTGAATTTACCCGCCAAGCCGGATCCTTTGCATGAACAAGGGAAATTATTGGCAAGCCGTATTCAGATGACTGCGCAAATCGGGCTGATTGAACGACAATCGATGGGCATTGGGTTTACCAAAAATGGCTATTCTACCATGAAATATAATGGCGAAATATGGGAAAATATTGAAGAATTCGAATTTGAACAGGAGGGGGAGCCAGATTTAGAGCTTACCCAAAGTACGGCGAAAATTGATTTGGAGGCGGCAGAAAAAGCCGGAATACCAGTTATTCGCTACGATACCACAGGCCTAGGCACCCCGTTTATATTGCACTTGCGCAACGGGACATCACGGTTTGTTATTACGGGTGCTATTGACGGCACAATTACAACGGAAGCAAAAACATGAGGAAAGAAGCGGGTTTCACATTGATCGAAGTCTTGGCGGCCTTGTTGATTTTCAGTACGGCAATAATGGGCTTGATGCACGCTGGCACGGAAAATATCCGAGCAGTTCAGGTGCTAGAGAAAAAACAATTGGCGGGCATAGTTGCCGACAATCAATTGCTCTTGGCTCTCAATTCGCAAACCGCAATCAAACCCGGTACGCGCCAGGACGATGTGCAAATGGCCGGACGGGACTGGCTTTGGAAAATTCGCACCGAAGACACCGGTACCGCTGGGTTTTATCGACTGACTATAGAGGTCAAAGAAAAAACATCCGAACAAATTCTGGTTCGCCGTACGGCTTTTACAGCTCATAAGCAGCTGGCTAGAGTGAGGACTGAACAATGATAAGCCCCATGCGAAAACAATTGGGTTTCACCTTGGTCGAAGTACTGGTTGCTTTGTTCATCTTCTCTATTTTGTCTGCCGCCAGCACGGCGGTTCTAACCTCGACTTTGCGTTCCAAAGATATAATGAGCCGCAAGAGTGACGAATTACGCCAGCGATCCACGCTACGAATTTTAATGAAATCTGATTTTTCCAATAGTTTGGCACTGCCAAAGACCGATGAATTTGGCCAGCCAGACCCAGTGATATTTATGGGCGGATCGCAATTTGGCGGCAGTGTAAGTGATGGTGAGCGGTTCTTATCCTTATCGCGCACGGGCTGGGACAATCCGGGAGGCATAGAGAAGCGCAGCAATTTGCAGGCAGTGACATATGTATTGCGAGACAAAGTGCTGATACGACAAGTTCGGGCGCGTTTTAACCCAGTGAGCGCGACACCTGTACTGGAGCAAAATTTAATGAACGGTGTGGAAAAGGTCACGCTCGGTTTTTTCGATGGAGAAAAGTGGCAAGATAATTGGCTAACAGGCGCACCACCGCTCGGGGTAACGACTATGCCGATTTTAGCATCTGTGGAGCTGGAATTTGAAAGCGGTGATAAATTGCGCCAAGTTTTCCGTGTTGGAGCCGACCAATGAAGCGACGCACAGACAAGAAAGACAATGAACGCGGTGCTGTCCTACTGACAACATTGCTGTTGATGACGGTGATGGCAGCATTGGCAGTTGCTATAATGGACGACATCAGGTTTTCTATCAAACGAGCGGTTGGAGTTCAAATGTCGGAGCAAATTGACTGGTATATGCTCGGCGGTGAGGATTTTGCCCGTAATTGGTTGGCAAGCAATATGACTGAAGATACCAGCAGTCTCAACCAAATACTCTTGCTCGGTGAACCTATCGTGTTTCCCCTAGATGAAGATGGTAGCATTCAAATCAGCGTAAGGGACGGGCGGAATTGTTTTAATGTTAACCGTCTGTCTGCCCCCAAGATTAAAGAGCAAACGCGGGCGGAACTTGCGCAATTATTGCGCTATATGGGATTTGATGATTTTGAAGCCGATAATTATGCAGCCCGCATTCAAGATTGGGTTGATGGGGACACTATACCAGAGCAGGGCGGGGCAGAAGATCTAACCTATGGTAGCCAGAAACCGCCTTATCATGCTGCCAATACTTTGATGATAGATATATCTGAACTTCGCGCTGTGGAGGGTATCGGTCAAGTCCAATACCAAAAAATGCAATCGCTCTTGTGTACTATGCCGGATGCTAATATGAACAAGATTAACCTCAATACATTGGAACCAGAACAATGGCCACTCTTGGCGCTTTTGCTCGGTAATACTGAGACCCTTTCGCCCGAAGCCCAAAAAGCAGCCCAAGCAGTGATTGCACTACGCCCACTCTCGGGTTATGAAAGCGCTGGAGCAGTTTGGGCATTGCCTGTAATAAAAGATTTGGAATTAAAAGGCGCAGGTAAAAACATGACCGCAGTAAAAACTGACATGGTTAATCTGGAGATACAGGTACAAATGGATCTGGAAAGGGCAGGGCATATCCGCCGTCAAATGGTTCGTTTCAAACTTGATGGTGAAAACGGTGTTAAGCTAGTTGCAAGGCGGAGTGCATTTTAAATGTCGGATTTAATTATCATAATTGGTCACAGACCTACGGATGCATGGGAGTGGGGTCTGACGCTAACAGGAGAGGCCGGACGGGCGGTTACGGACGCCGAAAAGTCAACCCTTAAGGAGCATAATTTTCGCCGTCTAATTACCATACTTCCCGGGCAACAAGTGTCCATTAAATTACACACACTCGGACAGTTAAGCGAAAAACAAAAACGCCAAGCCGCAGGATTTAGTATTGAAGACGAATTGGCAGCACCTCTGAACAAGAGCCATATCGCCTTGGACATGAATGGTACGCGCCTTGCCGTTATTTCAAAGCAGTTAATGGATAATTTGCTAACCCACATGTCTGAACAGGGTCTTACGCCCGATATAATTTGCGCGGATTATGACAGTTTTGATAATGCCGATAGCTTTACTTATGAAGACAGAATTATCCAGCGGGCTGGTAATGGGTTGGGGTTCGCAATAGAGACAAATTTGGCAGGAGCTATATTGGACGCTGGACAAAATATTCCACCAACAATAGACGCTGAGCGTTTTTTACAAAAGATAGCAATAGCATTACAGTCAGGTCACGTGCCGATAAATTTACGCCAGGGAGAATATGCCAAGCGCGGAACGGCGGGTCTGGGGAGTTATAAACGTAGCGCTTTAATCGCGGCGGGCATTGTCATGGCATTCGCATTTGGGAATATCCTCCAAGGTTATAGTACTGGGCAAAAAACCAAGACGCTTAAGGCACAAATGGCTAATATTTACGCGGATATTTTCCCAAACAAAGAGGTTCCCGAAAACCCCGCTACGGCA
>JALSHM010000143.1 GCA_026982235.1 Robiginitomaculum sp.
AATCAGTCTCGCTCGCGCCCGCTAATTTGCCCCCAGCACTCACGGCATAGTGAATAAGTGCGCCCGTTTTAAGTGCTTGAAGTTGGGTAATCAGCGCTTCATCTTGGGCGCTATCTCCTGCATAAATATCAATAACTTGTCCGCCAATCATACCGTGCGTGCCAGAATTTGCCGCCAGTTCGCAAATGAGTTGCAAGCGTATATCAGCGTTCGGATGCACATAATCTTGTGCAAGGATTTCAAAGGCTAAGGTCAAAAGGGCATCGCCTGCCAATACTGCCAAGGCTTCATCAAAGGCTTTATGAACGGTCGGTTTGCCGCGCCTCAAATCATCATCGTCCATACAGGGTAGATCGTCATGGATAAGCGAATAAACATGCACACATTCGAGCGCCGCCGCCGCTTGCCATATGCCTTTATTTTCTGCGCCCAACATACGCGCCGTTTCAATGAGTAAAAACGGCCGGAGCCTTTTACCGCCGTCCAAAAGGGCATAGGCCATAGCCTCCATAATACGGGCTTGAGGACCCGCAGGTTCTGGCAAGACCTGCGTCAATACGGTTTCCATCTCGGCGGCAACAGAATTGAGACGTGTTTGGAATATGTCTGAAGCGTTAGTCGTCATTATCAAGCGGTTCTGTGCCAATATCACCATTGGGTGCCAGCACGATTTTATCGACTTTAAGTTGGGCTGATTTCAATTTGCTTTCACAGTGTTTTTTAAGCCGCGCCCCGCGCTCATAAATATCAATGCTTTCTTCTAGCGGTGCATCGCCGCGCTCTAGCTTGGCAACAATATTTTCTAATTCTAACAAAGCGTCTTCGAAACTTAGTTTTTCAATGTTGGTCATGGGTTTTTTGCCTTTTGATCTTGTATTCTTTCATAGCGGCGATAACTCCAGTGTAAATCACCATGGTCTTCGACGCAAATAAATCCACGCCGCTGAAGAGCCGGACGCATCATACGGTTAAACCAACCATGGGCGGCTACAAAGACCATTTTACCGCCCTTGGCCTCTTCGGATAAGATATCCGATGCCTTTTCAGCACGCTTGCGGGCTTCCACCTGGCTTTCAACTTCACCGGAAAATCCCGCCATCCAGCATATACGCGCCAATACGCCCCATGTGGGTGGTTTAAGCCGTAAATAACCTAGATTGGGCGGCGGCAACCCGGCTTCCACCATTAGCGGTTCTAGCCTATCGGGTGCTGCACCTTTGGCCAAACGAGCCGTCTCCACCGCGCGGCGCAGAGGGCTGGCGATGACAATGTCAGCTTGGCGTGCCAAGTCTTTGATAACGCGTGGGGCATCTTGCCCCGGCACTAGACCGCCTTCGTCGTAAAGACCCCACCAATATTTATAGCCGCGCCAGTTCATACGGGTTTTGCGAGAGAGCGCCGGTTCCCCGTGGCGGCATAAAATAATAGTGTCCTTGGGAGCGATATTATCAGCTGTTTTAGTGGTTTTTTGTGGCATTATAATTTGAGGAAAAAACGCCTTGGCGGGCACCGTAAATCTTCTTCTTTCTTACAGCGTTTGAGGGAATATACCATCATTTTGGCTTTACCAATTACATGATCGATTGGCACAAAGCCGGGCCCGCCCGGGGCACGACTGTCTTCGGAATTGTCGCGATTGTCTCCCATGAAAAATAATTTCCCGTCGGGAATGATGAATGGCCCTTTGTTATCGAGGGGGTAAAAATCATTGCGTTCATAAATAAAGTGCGGATTTTTCTCGCCGTCAAACTGCTCCTCGTATTTAACAACAGATTGAACTAAGCCGCGATGCTCTCGGTAGGAAAAAGCATCTCTTTCGGTGCGTTCAACTATTTTGCCGTTAATGTATAAACGGCCATGTTCGATCTGTATTTTATCGCCCGGCAGGCCAACCAAACGCTTGATCATGATGATGCCAGACTTTGGATTGCGAAACACAAGTACGTCACCTCGGCTTGGCATTTTTGAAAATATCCGTCCATCGGGTAAGGGTAATTTCCGAAACGGCCAGATAAGAGATTCCCGTGATGCGCCGTAAGTTAATTTGCTAACGAAAAGATGATCACCAACCTCTAATGTGGGCTGCATACTTTCGCTCGGGATTTTGAAATGGCCAAAGACGAAATTGAAAAACAGTAAAAGAAAGATAGCAAGACCCGCAAAAAACTTGGCTTCTTCGACAATAACTTCTTTGCGGGTTTTAGGGTTTGCGTCGTCTTGCTTTTGTTTCGATTTTTTTGACATATTCTCTCTTTAATTTGACCCATCATTATCTATGATAATTTTGCACAATACAATCAATTATATTTCCTGTAAGATTTATGATATACAGTAGATTTAGAATGCATCAATATGAAAACCCGCCGCATAATTGTAACATTAGCGTCAGCACTGTTGGCATCATGCTATACCCCGCCTGCTATCGAACGGGCACCGGAGCTTGCGGGAAATTATGTTCTTGACCCAGCCCATACCAGCGTGGTGTGGCGTGTATCCCATGTGGGTATTTCTAATTACACGGCGCGGTTTGATGACATAAACGGGACACTATTTTTTGACCCGCTCGCGCCGGAGAACAGCCGCGTGGATATTATTATAGACCCGAATAGCGTGAGTACGGGCGACAATAAATTTGATGAAACCATTGCCGAGGGCGGCAACTATTTTAATGTGGGAAAATATCCGCAGATAAGATTTATCTCCACGAGCATACAAATTACTGGCGATAATACGGGGCTTATTATGGGTAATTTGACATTTCGTGGCCAGACTAAGCCTTTGGTCTTGGATACCGTATTTAACGGCGCAGGCAAATCTTTTGGCCATAAGGGTAAAACTTTGGGGTTTTCCGCAACGGGGACTTTCCTGCGCTCGGATTTTGGGCTGACCACGCTCAGAGGGTTGGGTATTGGCGACGAAATCAATTTACAAATTGAAACTGAATTTAACGAGAATTAAATGACTGAGATGATGAAAGCAGATATGGCGGGTTTTAGAAAAGCCGCCGCGTTATTGCAGGCAGGGGAGTTAGTTGCCTTACCAACAGATACGGTTTATGGGCTTGCCGGGTTGGCAAATAGCAAGCAAGCTATTGCCAAGATTTATGACGTAAAAAGTCGGCCACAGGAGAAAGCCTTATCTGTGGTGATTTTTGCGCCAGAGCTCGCCAAGCATTTGGTGAAAATCTCACCCTTGGCACAAAGAATGATGGATGCGTTTTGGCCAGGGGCTTTGACATTGGTTTTACCTGCCCATGCAAACATCCATACCAACGCACCAACATTGGCCGTGCGTTGCCCGGACATAGATTGGACAAGAGCGTTTTTGGAAATAGGTTTTGAAGAACCCTTGGTTTTGCCCAGCGCCAATATTTCAGGACTGCCTGCCCCTAGTACTGCACAACAAGTCGCGGCGGGAATAGGTGATAAAATTCCGCTGATTTTAGACGGCGGCACCTGTAAGGCGGGGCAGGCGTCGACCATAATTTCGGTTGATGGCGATCAGGCGAAATTATTGCGTAGGGGCGCGATTTCCCCGGAGCGTTTTGCCGTTTTTGATATGGATTTACTGTGAAATATTTAAAAACTATAGATGCCTTGAAAACTGGACTGCCTGCAAAATCTTGGACGCAAGACGACGATGTGGCTGCACCCTATCTCCATGAATGGCGCGATAGGTGGCAGGGAGAAACACCACTATTATTATTACCGGCCAATACAGAAGAAGTGGCGAGGGCAGTAAAAATTTGCGCCAAGCACAAAACACCGATTACCATACAAGGCGGAAATACGGGTCTGGTCGGTGGACAGACGCCGAAGGGTGAAATATTGTTGTCCACCGTGCGCCTGAACAAAATCCGCGAAACT
>JALSHM010000144.1 GCA_026982235.1 Robiginitomaculum sp.
AAGAGACGGTATTGAAACCCAGATTAAACATATCATGATGCAACATTTCGCGGGGTTACGCCTTGGCTAAAGCCCGCACAGACATTATTCCTGAGGCCGATAAAGCGGACGGCTGTCCACGACCAAGAGATGTCTACGCCCTTGTTGGCCACGCTGAAGAAGAAGCCAAATTTTCTGCAATGTGTGACGCGAATACCTTGCACCATGCATGGTTACTCTCTGGCCCTACAGGCATAGGAAAGGCTACCTTGGCCTACCGCATGATCCGCAGGGTTTTGGGCGGCGTACCGCGTACAAATGGTGCTTTGGATATTCCAGAAACAGACCCTGTTGCACAACGCGTGCAATCATTAGGCCATGGGGATTTTCTCTTGATACGTAGGCCTTACGACCAGAAGACAAAGAAACTCCGCGCCGAAATTCCAATCACTGAAGCACGACGTATTGGTGATTTTTTCTCGCGCAAAGCTTCAGAGGGCGGCTGGCGGGTATGCCTCATTGATAGCATGGACGAGATGAACCGTAATGCCACGAATGCCGTCTTAAAAACGCTGGAAGAACCGCCTGAGAAAGCGCTGCTTATCTTGCTGTCAAATGCGCCGGGGCGTCTGTTGCCGACCATACGCTCGCGCTGCTTAAGCTTGCCGCTCAGACCCGTTAATGACACAGAATTGCGTGCATGGCTTGCCGCGCGCTCAAATGTGGGTGTGGGCGACATAGAAGCTGCCGTGCATCTAGCGAGTGGGGCGCCTGGCAAGGCTTTTGCCTATGTGCAAAATGCCAATGATGTACTGAAGCCCCTAGAGCGTTTCTTGCGCGGTTTTCCTAGGCAAAACCCGCAATTATTACATTCGATTTCGGATACATTGGCGCTTGCGAAAAACAAGATTAGCCATGATTTGTTTTGGGACGGCTTGCAATCGACGCTGCGCGCCCAAGCAATCTATGCCGCAACCGGGGAATGGACGGGTGCATTTGCGCCAATAGCGCTTAGCCGCACGCCGGATCAGTGGGCGGATATTCGTAAAAAACTCGACGAAATGCGATTGGCAGAAGCAGGGCTGAATATGAATAAGAAAAATGTACTCCTACAAGGCATGATGCAAGTGGGGGCAGCGCCATAATGCTCGTAGATAGTCACGTAAATCTGCACGGCGAACAATTTGCCGATGATCTGGATGCGGTGGTCGCACGTGCCCGGTGCGCAAATATAGGCACAATGTTGAATATTTGTTGTAAAATATCAGAGTTTACAGACGTGCTAGCCGTGGCCGAACGCTATGATAACATGTATGCATCCGTCGGAACACATCCCCATGAAGCCCGCGAAAACCCAGACATAAAAGCCAGTAAAATCATAGATTTGAGCCAGCATGATAAAGTTATCGGCATTGGCGAGACAGGTCTGGATTTTCATTATAATTACTCAGATCGGGACGACCAATATAGCAATTTCCGTGCCCATATTGATGCGGCACGCCATACCGGATTACCGCTTATAATCCACAGTCGTAATGCCGATATAGAAATGGCAGATTTGCTTGAAGCTGAGATGAAAAAAGGTGCTTTTCCCGCATTGTTGCATTGCTATACGGGCGGTGCAGAACTCGCGCAGAGAGCCTCAGATTTGGGGCTGTATTTTTCCATATCCGGAATTTTAACTTTCAAAAACGCCCATGAGCTTCGTGAAATAACCAAGTCTTTACCAGAGGATAGACTACTTATTGAAACTGATTGCCCGTATCTGGCACCTGTGCCGCATCGTGGCCGCCGCAACGAACCTGCTTGGGTTGTGCGCGTCGCAGAGGATTTAGCTGTGCTAAAGGGCTGGAGCTTTGAGGAAACGGCGCAGCGGACAACTGACGCATTTTTCAATCTATTTACCAAGGCAAAAAGGCCGTAATATGGATCAAAACAAACATAATTTAAAAATCACTATATTGGGCTGTGGTTCTAGTGGTGGTGTGCCGCGTGTTGGTGGCGATTGGGGGGCTTGCGACCCGTTAGAGCCAAAAAACCACCGCACACGTTGCTCCTTATTGGTCGAATATTGGCAAAGCTTAGGTGAGGGCGGTGTTATGCCGCCCGAAGACCAGCGGACTATCGTCCTTATAGACACGGCACCAGACCTCAGAAATCAGCTTTTAGCTGCCAATACACAGCATATTGATGCTTTATTCTATACCCACGACCACGGCGACCAAACCCATGGTATCGACGATTTACGCGCCATAGCTTACCGCCAAGGCGCACGGATTAAGACCTATATGGGGCAAGACACAAAGGATGATTTATTACATCGTTTCAAATATTGCTTCGAGAAACCTGAAGGTCGCGTACATGCGCCCATTCTTGATTTACAAGACGTCATTGCCGATAAAGACGAAATCATAATTCCGGGTCCCGGTGGTGATTTACCGATTTCGGTTTTCGAAGTTGGTCACGGTAATATCAACGCTTTCGGTTTTGTTTTTTGTGACACATTAGCATATTCTCCAGACGTGCATTCCATCAGTGAGAACACATTAGAGCGGCTCACAGGTCTCGACACCTGGATCGTAGACGCGCTGCGCTATCACAAACATCCAACCCACGCTCATATGGACAAAACCCTATATTGGGGTGCGCAAACGAAAACCAAAAATCTCATCTTTACAAATTTGCACATAGACATGGACTATCAAACTCTAAGCTCAGAACTTTTAGGCGACCACGAATTAGCATATGACGGTATGGCAATATATATAAATAATACAATGCCATAAAGCCCTATATATAGGCGCAAAGTTCTCATAATATAAATTATGCGCCATTTTTGTTTCTATACAGACTAGCACCTGTGCCCGCTATTTTAGCTGCCAAAATACGACGGATCAGTATGTGTAGGAGTTACTTAATATCTATGAGATCTCTTTGATTTATTTCCTTTTGAAGATATTTATTATGCCCGTACCTGGCACCCGTGCCGCATCGTGGCCGCCGCAACGAACCTGCTTGGGAGTGCGTGTCCGCAAAATATTGAGTGCAGGCTGGAGGATATAAGCCCCCTACTCTGCTGGGTTAACGGGTGTATTGTCATTTCAATGAATTATTCTTCAATTAGTCTGAAAAACTCCAATCGCGGTGCAGTTTCAAGGAAATGCCCATCTAGGGCGCTGGAAATCATTCTGTGGGGGGTTCTAATGCCGCGCATTGTCATACACAAATGTTCACCTTTGGCATATACTGCAACATTATCCGTACCCAGAATATTTTTTACTTCTTCAGAAATATCCGACACAAGTTGCTCTTGCAGGGTTAATTTATGGGCATGTTTATGGGCAATGCGGGCGAATTTAGACAAGCCTAGAACTTTGTCGTCTGCGATATAAGCAATAGAAACATCACACCAAAACGGCAACATATGATGCTCGCACATGGACCAAACCCGCATGCCTGTGACACAAACCATTTGGTTATGCTTGACCGAGCTAAAGGTGGTATCAAGTTTGCCCGGTTCGTATTCTATAAATTCACGCCAGAAATTAGCGATACGGCGCGGTGTCTCCTTAAGGCCTTCACGGTCAGGGTCGTCCCCAAGTGCTGTGAGCAATTCGCGCACCAGAGATTTTACTTTAGCATGATCAATTTTCTGCGTCATTCTGTATTCCTATTATTCTTGATTTAAGGCAGTGCGTATGGCTTCGATTCGCGTACGGTTCACACCCCTGTCGGAATGTCCTACACGGGAGCTTGAGCGTATCTGCACACGGTCTTCGTCGAGACGGGCTTCAACATCGTCAACAAATTTGAATATGCCAGAGGTAAATTCAGCCGACAAATAACCTTCTTGTGAACTTGTGAGTTTC
>JALSHM010000145.1 GCA_026982235.1 Robiginitomaculum sp.
GGCGTCACCCGCTTGCCCGCGCCGCGTGGTTTGACCAAAGGTTGTTTCAATTCCGCTATGTCGCTCCCGACGGCCTCAAATAAAAAGAACATCGTTTTGGATACTGCGGAGTGGCGGCGCCTGCGCAAGGCGAATACATTAAACTTGGCTTTGCGTTTGATGAAGCCGCGCAATCTCGTTTCGAAATAAAGCTGTTCAAATTTAAGTATGTCTGAAACGGGTGCAAAATCGCCTGTCAATGCGCCGTAAATATCGTTCTCATAGCGTTGGAAGAATGACAATGCACCGTAATATTTTGCCATGCGGCGAGTCGAGACCAAGCTGTTATATATTTCGGTAAATTGTTTGCGCTTAATACCGTAGCGCGGCTCAGCTTCGTCTAATTTATCCCGAACCACAGGGCGGTCTACCGCCATATCAATGAGATAATAGCCGCTGCGTAACAGCATGGCGGCACTGGCAAAAGCGATAGAAAATGCCCGCAAATGGGATTGCCAATCCCCTTTCTTAAATTTACGCGGCAGTTCAATATAGGGCAATAAAGTTTGCACGGTCTCCCACAAGGCCGCTCTCACGCCGAGATAATTTACATATGCCGTCCGCAGGCGTTCGTCTTCTTCCGGCGCGTAATAGCCGCGTGCCTGTGCGGCTTCGGCGTCTTTTACTAGGCTTTGCATGCCGTCCGCATAGGGCATACCAGCCCGGCACGCCGTGAGCGAACGGGTCGCATCTTTTAAAAGTGCGGCTAATATTTGGTTGTGTTGCTCAATCATCAAGCCCCTATAACAACTGGATGGTTTACCGTCTATTAAACATCTGAACGTAGATAGATTGCTTTGATAGGTTTTTTTTCCTATTGTGGTTTGAGACAGGATATAACTATGTTGACACATCAGGACATTTGGCGTGCGCTTGATACGCTGGCAGAGAAATTTGCCATGAGTCCATCGGCTATGGCCAGGCAAGCGGGGCTGGATCCAACCACTTTTAACAAGTCCAAGCGCATGGGGGCGGACGGCAAAGCCCGTTGGCCATCAACCGAGAGCCTATCCAAAGTTTTGAATGCATTGGGGGTTAGTTTCGAAGATTTCGCGAGTGGGGTGGCACAAAACAAAGCGGGACGCCTTGGTATGGCTATGGGCGCGAATATTCCTCTGATAAATTTGTCACAAGCGGGTCATGAGGGTCTCTTTGATGAGATAGGTTATCCCATAGGTGAGGACTGGGATGAGATACGTATTCCGGGTATGCGGGATGACCATTTATTCTCCTTGCAAATTTCCGGTGATTCGCTGTTGCCTATTCTGCGTGATGGCGACCGGGTCGTAGTTTCGCCTGGCGGCAATATTAGACAGGGCGATCGGGTGGTGGTGAAAACGCGCTCCGGTGAAGTGTTGATTAAAACTTTCGGTACAATGCGTGCGACAAAAGTCAGCCTTGAGGCGCTTAATCCCGTGCACCCCAAGCGAGATTTACCCCTCAACGACATTCAGTGGATGGCAAGAATAGTTTGGGTAAGCCAATAATTGGCGGAGAAACCTTTACTGGTTTACAAAAATCTCAGCTTGCTTGAGAGCGTTTCCGGTCGAGAAGCCTGTATAAACATCCTGCATTTGCGCCTGTACTTGGCGCTCAATCGCATTGCGAGGCTTAAGTTGGAGTAAGGTGTTTTCTAGAGCTAATTTGGTTTTTCCGGATAAGGTATCGGGAGCTAAAACATATTCAAGCATAAGGAAGCTGGCTAGAATGATGACGTCATTTGGTTCACTTGTTCTCGCATTTTGGAAATAAGTCTTGCCTGTGCCTGCATTTGCCCCATAGCGTTTTTCCACATCAAACCCGTTCGCCCGGTAGAGCAAATTCAAATGCCAAGCCCCTTTCAGGGCTAGGGCGCGGCCATCCTCTGGCGCGAGTGCTATGGCCTTGTCGATTTCGGCCAAAATTTTCTTGGGCAGATTTTTGCGCCACGCCGTAAAGGTCGAAACATGGCGACCATAAAACCCATAGGCCAGGGCATATTGTAATTGCGCTTCGGCGTTTTTCGGCTCAAGCGCCAATGCCGCCTTTGCGAGTTTCATGGCTTTTTTAGCGGTTTTGGTTTTACGTTCCGCCTTGCCCAATAAAAGCTTAGCATTCAGTGCCTCAGCCGCCAGCACCAACCCGTCCGCCGTCCCCAGCGCAGAACCTTGCTCCACAGCCAAATCATAACGCCCAGATTCGAGCGTGAGACGCACATCTTTGGCCGAAGCGGCAGAGGCTTGCGTATTGCCTGAAACCAGTAAAATAGCTATAATCGATAAGAGTGTTAAAATTCGCATATGGCCACACTAGCATAAATAAATGTGCGGTGGCAAAAAATTACATCAACTTTCCCGCCAGCGCATCATGTATCAAAGCCCTTGTTTCTTCTACGCCGTAAATGGCCACGAAGGAGCCGAATCTTGGACCTTGGCTTTGGCCGAGCAGGACTTCATATAGGGCTTTGAACCAGTCGCGCAGGTTTTCAAATGCGTGTTCTTTTCCGATAGAAAAAATCAGGGTTTGCAATTCACTGGCACCCATAGTTTTGGCTTCTGGTTGCGCCAAATTATTGGCCAAGTCTTCTAGTGCCGCCCGCTCCTTATCGGTCGGGGCGCGGTAAGATTTGTTTGGTTTGACGAAATCCTCATAATAGCGCACGGCGTATTCACATAGATTATCCAATACCGGATTGTTCTGGGGCGTCGCGCCTTTGACCTCGCGCTTAATAAAGCCCCAAAGAATATCTTTGTCCGACGCATTGGCCGCACTGACCAAATTGAGGAGCATGGCATAGCTAATCGGCGGTATATTTGCGGGTGGATTGCCGTCGTGAATATACCAGACCGGATTGCTAATCTTGGTTTTGTCTTCTTGGCCTGGAAAGGCGGCCAGGTGTTGAAAATACTCATCCACGGCTTTGGGGATAACGTCAAAATATAGACGTTTCGCCGTTTTTGGTTTTTGGTACATATACAAGAAGAGGCTTTCGGGCGTTCCGTATTTTAGCCAATCTTCAACCGCAATGCCATTGCCTTTGGTCTTGGATATTTTCTGACCTTTTTCATCATTGAACATTTCATAATTAAAGCCGTCCGGCGGGGTGCCGCCGAGTGCGCGGCAAATTTTAGACGAGACTTTGGTGCTTTCGATCAAATCTTTGCCCGCCATTTCGTAGTCTACGCCCAGCGCCGTCCAGCGCAAAGCCCAATCCGGTTTCCACTGGATTTTCACATGACCGCCCGTGACGGGTGTCTCATGTTTTGTGCCGTCTTCGTCTTGGAAAACGATCGTGCCCTTAGCGATATTGCGCTCTAGGGTCGGGACTTGCAAAACCCGTCCTGTGGTGGGGGAAATGGGCAAGAACGGCGAATAAGTCGCCCGGCGCTCGACTCCCAAAGTCGGCAACATAATATCCAAAACCTTGTCCATGCGCTCGAGCATGATGAGCAAGGTTTCGTCGAACCGCCCCGAACGATATTGTTCGGCGGACGATAAAAATGTATAGTCAAATCCAAAGCCATCGAGAAACTCGCAAAGTTTGGCATTATTATGGGCGGCGAAACTGGCGTGTGTGCCGAACGGGTCAGGCACGTCCGATAGTGGCTTGCCCATATGCTCCGCCAGCATATCGTGGTTGGGCACATTGTCTGGAATTTTACGCATACCGTCCAGATCGTCCGAATAGGCAATAAGCTGGGTTTCGTATTTGCCGGCCGTCAGCGCATTAAAAGCTTGACGCACCATGCCTGTCCGCGCCACTTCCCCGAATGTGCCAATATGCGGCAAGCCGGACGGGCCATAACCCGTTTGG
>JALSHM010000146.1 GCA_026982235.1 Robiginitomaculum sp.
CTCACCAGTAATACAATGGCAAAATCACTTCTGAGCGAGCAAACCAAAGGGTATATTGAGCATTTGCAAATTAATCTGGATAGCCTCAATGCTATTCGTAGCATTTTGGCCGAAATCCAGGCGGGTGTGCAAAATCTTGAGCGCATTATATATCTACAAACCGAAGAAGACATTCCACGCAATGCATTTGGTTATTGCCGCACTATGCCCGTCGGCACAGAACAAACGGGCTTACACATCAGCATGTCATTTTTTGAATGGTCGCCTGTCCTATTCGAAAAGTTGAAAACCGCACTCGGACTAAGTCATAATGAAGCACTGGTTTTGCAAGGTGTCCTTAACAAACAATCTTATGCAGAAATAGCCAAACATAGAGGCCGAACCATCGCCACAATTAAAACCCAAGCCAAAGCCGTATTGCGCAAGGCGGGGTGCACGCGCATGGATCAATTGGCACATTTATGCACCAGTATTGCCTATGTGGTCGGTCTTGCCGAAGCCAATGCACCGAGCCTTGCAAAAAACCCGGCTTGGATCTGTCCGCGCATTTCCATGCACAAGCTTGAACTAGCGAATGGTCGCGTATTAGGGTATTATGAATATGGTGATCCAAACGGTCTTCCGGTATTATTCATCCACGGCTTTTTCCAAGGGCCTTTTTTCCCAGACGAGATGAAGCGCCAGTTTTTGCAAGATGGATTGCGGATTATCGCACCCTCGCGCCCTCTATATGGTGTAACCAGTCAACCTTCCAAAAAAGAGAACTATAACCAAACAACAATCGACGATGTAATATTTCTTCTTAAGCATTTGCGCATAAAAGATAAAATATTGATCGCAGGTCACCACGGCGGCAGCAGTCACGCTTTTCGCATTGCCAAAACTCTGAATGAACAAATCAAAGGCATGGTTCTGATTGGTGGGGGTATCCCAATCCGCAAAGAGCATTTAAAATTTATGAGCCGCGAAAAACGTATGATTTCCGCCGCAGCACGTCATGCGCCTTCTGTTCTCAACCTTATCATCACAATCGGGCTTAAAACCTATCGCAAAAAAGGCATGCAAGCATTCTTGCGCGACCATTACGCTCCCGAAAAAATAGATATGGACTGTCTAGAAAATTCTGAAATCAACACATTAATCTGCGAAGGTATGTATCATTTATTTGAACAAGGTCGATTCGCATTTATTTATGACGGGCGTGTCCAGATGGAAGACTGGACTACGGATTTTGAGAGTGTCCATAAACGCCAGCACTGGCTTGTCGCAAGACACTGCCATTTGATGGGTGCGCATTTTGTCGAAGAAGCTATTGGCAAGAACACAAATCATTCCGTAGAGATTATTGAAGATGCGGGGTATAATATTTTGTATCAGCACCCCGGACGCGTCGCAGACATGCTGTGTGTTGCCTCTAACTGGGATTAACGGCAAAGAGCTGCATATTTCTCGAATTTTATAACCCTATTCTGCCGCTTTTCCCCCTTGAGGGTGAATAATTCTCCGCAATGCAAGTGCATAATGCATATCGAAAAGTGGTTATTTGATAGATTGCCTGATTTAACCACACACGCAACGGGGCGCCTGTCAGGGCGTATGGTGGGTGGCGGGGCGCCACCCACCACTTAATACTAGGAGAAAACCATGCAACTCATACTACTTTACTCTCTCAAAGACGGCGTTTCGCGCGACGATTTCCATAATTGGGTGCGCACTGTCGATTACCCGACCATGCGCGGGCTCGCGCGTGTTGAGAGCTTCAAAACTTTTGAGTCCAAAAAACTACTGATGGGCGAAGGCGAACCTTCCGTGGGCTATGTAGAAGTGTTCGACATTCCAGATCTCGACGGTTTCATGGCCGAAGACCTCGGCGGCGACACTGTACAAGGCGTCATGGGGCAATTCATGGGTTTTGCCGAAGCCCCAGAGTTTATTATTAGTGAGGAGATAAAATAGTGAGAAATATTATCAAATTAGGATTTGCATGCTTACTCGTATCTGGAGCAATCAGTGCGCAAAAAGCCACTGCCCAGGAAACACCCGTTCTGAAACCTTTAGCCGTTGCGCAGATGCAAGGCATATATGGGGGGACATTTCTGTGTTCTAGCGGTGAGATGGGCATGACATTAAGCATTCGCGATATTGGCGGCACCATCAACCCGGACGGCAAAAGCGTCAATGCCAACACACGCTTGATTGACGGTGTCTTGAATTTCTTCCCAACCGTCGGCAATCCTAACGCCCCCCACGGCGCATTTGAAGTTGGCGGCACGGCAGAGATTTATAACTATTTCACCAAGGTCAAACTAGCACCCGGCAAATGGCTGGATAAACCTGAAAACTTTGGTGCTTCGGGACTGGAGGGCATGATATCTAAAACAGGTCATTTCAGCGGCAAACCAACAGTATCGGGCTGTCATACTTTGGATATGACCAAGCTAAGGGAGCAGTAAAAATATGAAAAAGAGGCCACTTCCGCTTACCCTATTCGTCGCTACATTTTTGGATAATTATGACTTGGATTTACTGGCAAAAAGTCGCCGACTACTAATAG
>JALSHM010000147.1 GCA_026982235.1 Robiginitomaculum sp.
ATGTGCGGCGGTATCTGTGCCAAATATTGATGCCCTATAATGAGGGCAAGCCTCATTTTGCGGGCTTCACTTACGATACTATCAAATGCATCCGTGGTGAAGTTTTGGAACTCATCAATATAAAAATGAAAATCCACGCGGGTTTCTTCGGGAATTTCAGAGCGTTTCATAGCCTCTTGCTGTACGGCTGTCACCAAGAGCGAACCTAGCAGGTTCGTCATGTCCTCGCCCAATACACCTTTGGATAAATTGACAATCAGGATTTTTTGGTTGTCCATAATATAGGATAAATCAAACGTGCTTCGGCTTTGGCCAAGAATATTTCTCATGGTCGGATTACGGGCAAAGGCTCCCATTTTGTTTAGAATTGGAGAGATAATTTCAGAGCGTTGCCGTTGGTCATACCGCGAAAATTCTTCTTGCCAGAATGCCAAAACAACAGGGTCTTTTACATGGCGTATTATTTTCGCCCGAAACTGCTCGTCCGTCAGCATTTTGGGGATAGCCAATAGGGATACACCAAGATTATCAGGATACTCCATCAAAGCCGCAATCGTGTTGGATAAAATATGCTCCATTCGTGGCCCCCAAAATTCGCGCCAAATCGAGCGAAAGGCGGCAATTAAATTGGCTGTGGCCGTGGCATGCAAATGCTTTGGCACACCCCTTAACGGATTGAAGCCAAGCGGAAATTCAAGGTCGGCTGGATTGAAATACACAACATCGCGGACGCGGTGTTTGGGGATGCTGTCGATAATCAACTCGGCACTGTCACCATGCGGGTCAATAAACCCAACCCCTCGCCCCGTCAAAATATCTTGCAAAATGCAATTATTCATCAGAGTTGATTTACCGCTTCCCGTCTGCCCTATCACATACATGTGCCTGCGCCTGTCATCTTGGGACAGAGAAAGCCACCGGTCATTGACTGACGCTTTGAACATTCCGATATAAAGCTGTTCTCCATTAAAATTCATAAACGCTGGAAGCAGCGCAAGCCGTTTTTGATAACGAAAACAATCCCGGAGACAACCTTGCGATCATCCACACGGGGTACGCCATGGGGCAAGGGAAAGAAAAGGTTCAATCCGCGACATCTGTTCTTCTGACAGCCAAAATAAATCACGCATAACACATTTCCTTTGCCATGATGAATCACATTTTAAACCAAAAGGGAATCCCTAAATTTAATAGGTTCTGAGCCTAGGTATGTGCTCAGCACATAGTGCCAAACTATTTCGGGGCGCGTTTGGCCATAATGCGCTGTAATGTGCGCCTGTGCATATTAAGGCGCCTGGCGGTTTCCGAGACATTTTTATCGCAAAGTTCATAGACCCGCTGGATATGTTCCCAGCGCACCCGATCTGCAGACATGGGGTTTTCTGGCGGGGACGGATTTTTATCTTTTTGGGCGAGCAAAGCCTTAGTAACATCATCCGCATCGGCTGGCTTAGCCAAATAATCTACCGCCCCATGTTTTATGGCCGCGACCGCAGTTGCGAGATTACCATAGCCTGTCAACATCACCATTTTACAATCCGGGCGCTCTTCATGGAGCATGGCGACAATATCAAGGCCGCTACCATCATTCAGCCGCATATCAATAACGGCGAAGGCGGGCGGGTTAGACTTCACTATGGCTGTTGCTTCGGCGATACTTTCCGCCAATGTCACCTCAAACCCACGCGCCGTCAACGCACGCCCTAAGCGAATACGAAACGCCTGATTGTCCTCTAAAATCATAAGGGTATTATCTTGTGGAATATCGTAGCTTGTCGGCATTATGCCCCCCTTAAAATGTTTTCTTTTCGTTACTCTATTAAAATCTCTGCAATGAAGATAGGATTATTTTTTAGTTGTTTTATTATCCATCGGCCAGCACATATTCACCAGTGCGCCATTTCCATCTTTGCGATTTGAAAAAGCTATTGTCCCGCCAACACGTTCGAATAATGTTGTTGCAATGAACACGCCCAATCCCATACCGCCCGCTGAATGCTTTTTATCTGGCCTATAGGAAATATAAGGTTCCCCGACTTTGGCCAAAACAGATGGCGCAAAACCCGGTCCATCGTCCACCACTTCTATAGATATGGATTGATCAGTCCATGTACCTATGACTTTAACCTCTGTTTCCGCAAAATCGATGGCGTTTTCGACGATATTGGTTAGCCCGTAAACAAATTCCGGTCGCCGCGTCAATATTGGCTCCGCCTCACCAGTTTCAGGATGAATTATTTCGGTGATAATTTGCGCCTCAAACCCTACAAATGGTTCGGTTATTTCGCGAATGAGTTCTGTTAAATTTAACTGGTCATGCATAACATCACCCTTGTCACCTCGCGCGGCCAGCTCTTGCAGAATTTCTTGGCAATGCTTGGCCTGGGATAACAATAATTGCGCATCTTCGGCAAGTTCACTATCCTTGTCAGCCACATTGGCGATTTCCTTGGCCACTACTTGTATGGTTGAGAGCGGCGTTCCGAGCTTATGTGCCGCTGCTGCCGCCAAACCGCCCAAGGCTGACAGCTTTTTTTCGTGTGCTAATATAGCATCAGTTGCCGCCAAAGCTTGGGTGATGCGCTTAGTTTGCGCTGTCGCACGCCATGTATAATAAGACGTGAATAACACGCCGACCTGCAAGGCGAGCCACGACCCATATTGATACATTTTCGGTAAAGCAAAACTTTCACCCATAAACCACGGCAATGGCATATGAAAAAATAATATACCCAATGATAAAATAGCAACGGCAAGCGCCATGCAAATAAACACGCCAACATCCAAGGTCTTCGCCGAAACAACCACAGGCGCCAATAATAAAAGTGCGAATGGGTTTTGCATACCGCCCGTTAGATATAACAGTGCCGACAACGCAACCACATCAAAAAACAATTGCGCCCCGGCTTCGGCATTGGACACGCGCCTATCCAAAGGTGCTAATATTGAGATGGCAATATTCAGTACAACGCTAATAGCAATGACGGCAAAGCAAGCTAAAATAGGTAGATTTATTTTCAAAACAAAATACACAACAAGTAGGGAGGCAACTTGCCCTGCAACCGCCATCCAGCGCAAGCTGGTGAGGGTTGAGCGGCGCAACCGCCCAGTCTGGTAAAAGTCGCCGCGCATACGCGTGTCAAATAAGCTATAAGGATCCATTGCTTTTTCCGTATCTTGAAGTCATAAGCTAGGTATAGTTATGCATATCCACGGTAAATAAGGAATTGATAATGTCACGGATTATTTTTGGTCATTTAGCCGCAAGTTTAGGCTTGGCGATAACAGTTACACTGTTCGGAGCTTGTTCCGACAATACCGCGAACAGCAAAGTGCAAAGCGGTGCCGTCCGCTCGTCAGGCAAGGCGGCTATTGGTGGTGCTTATACGCTCGTCGACCATACCGGCAAAACCGTGACCGATAAAGATTTTCAAGGCAAAGCCCAACTGATCTATTTCGGCTTTGCCTATTGTCCAGATATATGTCCAACCGCCTTACAACAAATGGGCGCGGCGTTGGACATGATAGGCCGGGATGCTAAATATTTTCAACCCATATTCATTACCATAGACCCAGAGCGCGATACACCAGAAAAGCTGGCGCAATATGTCACCGCCAATGGTTTTCCTGATGGCTTGATTGGATTATCGGGCAGTCCAGAACAAATAAAGCATGTTATGGAAATTTTCAAAGTCCACGGCAAAAAGGTCGAAGACCCAAATAGTGCAAGTGACTATACCATGGATCACACCAGTATTATTTATCTCATGGATAAGAACGGCGAATTTGTTGCCCCCTTCACCCATTCATCCACC
>JALSHM010000148.1 GCA_026982235.1 Robiginitomaculum sp.
AGCGACAATATGCTGTTCTCTAACATGACCCTGAACCCGCAGCCTTTGCATATTGACCATGAATTTGCCAAGAATACCGAGTTCGGCAAGCCGCTGGTCAATTCTATATTTACCCTCGGCCTGATGATCGGCATATCCGTAGGTGATACCACGCTGGGGACAACTGTAGGCAATCTTGGAATGCGCGAAACCAAATTCCCACACCCGGTTTTTCACGGCGACACACTTCACGTCACCACGGAAGTCGCCAGCACCCGTGCCAGCAAGTCCCGCCCCAACCAAGGCATTGTTACCTTTATCCACCGTGCCTATAATCAAGATGATATACTCGTTGCTATTTGTCACAGGGCGGCACTCATGAAGCGCAAATCTGAATAGCATATGTGCGCACTTTACCCTTGCCACCAATGAAATGTGCCCTAGATAGAAACCATGAAAATATCAGATAACACCAATAATATAGACCGCAGTGCCGGCGCCCAATTTGTACAAGACATGCAACGGGATAAAAACAAGCGTAAAAAATCCCGTAGCCTCAAACCGCTACGCAAGATATGGCCGTTTATTGCCAAATATCCAGGCCTGCTTAGCCTGTTTATTTTCTTCCTGTTCGCCGCCTCCATGACCAACCTCATCATGACATTTGCCGTCAAATATATGATGGACTGCGGCTTTGGCGATGCCAGTAAAAATGCGGAGACCTGCGAAAAAGTCACATTTATTCCCGATGGCGGCGGTGGTATTTTCTTTTTTATCCTGATTGCCGTGACTATTTTAGGGGCTCTATTGGGATCCGCACGGTTTTATACGATTAGCATTCTCGGACAGCGCGTTGTCACAGATTTGCGCACGTCCTTGTATAATCACATCACCGGATTAAGCCCGTCCTTTTTTGAGAAAATCCGTACGGGGGAAGTCCTGTCGCGCTTGACCACAGATACTATGTTGGTGGAAACTGTAGTTGGGTCCAGCATGAGCATTGCGCTGCGTTCCATTGTTACGGGGCTGGGCGCCCTTATCATCATGTTTGTGGTCAGTTGGAAATTAGCCCTCATGGTGTTGGCCATTGGGCCGTTCATTATCATCCCGGCCATTTTGTTTGGCAAACGGGTACAAAAATATTCCCGCGAAGGCCAAGACAATTTGGCGACGGCATCCGCCCGAGCCGTCGAAGCCTTGTCCTCCATCCAAACTGTGCAGGCGTTCACTCAAGAAGGCACAGAAAGACAAAGATTCGCAGAAGCGGCAGAACACACATACCAATCACAAAAATCCCGTCTTTGGGTTCGTTCTGTTATGACATTTATTATGTTTGGCCTTGGGCAAGCTGGGATAATATGTGTGCTGTGGTACGGGGCAAATGCGGTCTCAGCGGGGAAAATGACGGTCGGTGATATTGGGCAATTTGCCTTGCTTTCCATTATGGCCATGACCAATTTTGGTTTTGTAATCACCACTTGGACGGATTTATTGCGCGCCGCAGGTGCCAGCGAGCGCATTGTCGAACTTCTCGGGGAAGTGCCGCAAATTACCGCCCCTGAACATCCACAGTCTCTGACAGATGTCAAAGGTGCGCTTGCCGTCGAAGATGTGACATTCTCCTACCCGACCCGCCCAGACGAAACTGCACTTGACCATGTAAACTTTTCAGTAAAACCCGGCGAAACCGTGGCCCTTGTCGGCCCGTCGGGGGCGGGGAAAACCACCATGTTCCAACTCTTGCTCAGATTCTATGACCCACAATCGGGGCAAATAAAAATCGACGGCATAGAGATAAAGCACATCTCCCCCCAGACCTTGCGTCAACAATTCGCATTCGTGCAACAAGCCACGCCGCTATTCTCAGGCTCGGCCATGGACAATATCCGCTATGGACGTGCGGGGGCTACGGACGAAGACGTCATCGCCGCCGCCAAAGCCGCGTTCGCCCATGATTTTATTATGAAACTCCCGGACGGCTATGATACCGACCTGGGCGAAAAAGCGCTGACCCTATCGGGCGGACAACAACAGCGCATCGCCATTGCCCGCGCTATACTTCGCGACGCGCCTATCTTGCTTCTCGACGAAGCCACCAGCGCTCTTGATGCGCAGAGCGAACGCGCCGTACAAAATGCATTTGCCGTCCTGTCCAAAGACCGCACAACTCTGGTCATCGCCCACCGCTTGGCTACGGTCAAAAAAGCAGACCGCATCATCGTCCTAGAAGACGGCAAAATCGTAGACCAAGGCACACACGACGAATTGGTCAAACGCGATGGGCTATATGCAAGATTGGCGGAATTACAGTTTAACTCGGAAGACTAAACCAGCGCAGGTGTTTCGGGGTTGTGTCGAGCATGCAGCAATCTGGTTTGGCGCAACTAGCTGGCGGATTTTCTATATATTTATTGGCGCAAGTAATCAGCTCATCGACACTTGCTGGTGCCGCATTTGGCGACAATATTGGGTCAGGGTTGGTCAGGTCGTTCATGTGTTTATGAGGGGCATCCACATGTGTCCAAACACCAGTGGCGCTGTCGAAACTATAATAGGGCAGCATTTTTTCCCCGTTATCCGCCACCCATTCCACGGCGCGAAGCAGAAGCTCAGCGTCGTCCTTAGAATAAAAATAATTAAACCCAACCCGTACCCAGCCCGGTTTTAATATTTCAACACCCGTGGCAATCACCGCTTCATATTCTTCGGAGGTTTTCAGATCAATATCCAATAGACGGTGCCCATATGGCCCGGCGCAGGAACAGCCACCGCGTGCCTGAATGCCGAACAAATCATTGAGCAAAGCCACAACAAAATTGTAGTGAAGATATTTATCGCCGTTCTCTCCGCTACGGATAAGGAACGAAAATACGGGCAGGCGCTTTGCAGATTTAGAGCCTAAAATTTGGATATTCTTATGGGCGCCCCAGCGTTTAATGGCCGCTTCGGCAAAACCGTGTTCTGCTTGGGAAATCTTTTCAGCCCCAATTCTATCGCGCAGATCAAACACCAATCCGGCGCGGATGGCACCGACAATATCTGGTGTGCCCCCTTCTTCGCGGTGTTCGATATCGGAAAGATAAGCTTGGGCGCACGGGCTCACATAAGACACCGTACCGCCGCCGGGTATAACAGGCGTTTTATTTTGTGCCCATTTTTTCTTAACCACCAAAAGCCCCGGCGTCCCTGGCCCCCCTAGGAATTTGTGGACGGAAATATAAATTGCGTCCAGCGCCTCACCGCCAACAGGGTTCATATCAATCGGCTCATAAGGGGCGGAGGCGGCGAAATCAAAACAAGCCATGGCGCCGTATTTATGCAAGAGCTTTGCAATCGGTTGCACGTCCGTGAGAATACCTGTCACATTACTGCCCGCAGAAAAACTGCCAACTTTGACGGGACGGTTTTTATATTTTTTGAGCTGGGCTTCCAAATCATCAAGGCACAATAACCCATCATCAGTCTCGGCAATGGTCACGACATCCGCTATGGTCTCGCGCCACTGCACATCGTTTGAATGATGCTCATATGGACCAATGAAAACCACGGGGCGGTCGGCAGTTTTTATCTTGGTGTCAATCCCATATCGCGACATGCCTCTTGGTAATTTAAGCCGCAATATGCCAATCAATTTATCTATCGCTCCGGTGCAGCCCGCCCCACAAAATAATATTGCATCATCATCATTCGCGTTTAAAGATTTGCCAATAATGCACCGCGCCTGTTCCCGGTAGGCCGTACTTTGGCGGCCGGTGGTTGAACTTTCCGTATGGGTGTTGGCATAGAGCGGCAAAACATGATTGCGAATATTATCTTCAATAGG
>JALSHM010000149.1 GCA_026982235.1 Robiginitomaculum sp.
CATTAGGGGTAGACGGGGACTTCATCACCGCCCCGGAAATATCGCAAATGTTCGGCGAGGTCTTGGGGCTTTGGCTGATAAATGCTTGGCGCCATATGGGCAAGCCAGAGCGATTGCACTTAGTCGAATACGGCCCAGGGCGCGGCGTCATGATGTCCGATATGTTGCGCACGGCGCGGTTGGATAAGGATTTCTTTGCCGCAATTCAGGTCAACCTAATAGAAATGTCCAGCGCCCTTGAGGGTAAACAGGCCGAGACATTGGCCAATAGCGGCGTGCCTGTGACATGGGTAAATAGTTTGGATGATGTTCCCGCCGGGCCAACCATAGTGATAGGTAATGAATATCTCGATTGCTTACCCGTGCGGCAATTTATTATGAAAGACAGGTTTAAGGGTAAAGCTGGCTGGCATGAGCGCATGGTTGATGTGCATCCCGAAAACCCTAGCAAGCTTATATTCAGCATATCCGAAGCCCCCATATCTGAAAGTGATCAAGCGCTTCTGCCCGCGCAAATCCCGGACGCTAAAGATGGGGACTTGCTGGAAATAAACCCCGGTCTTGGGCAAATCGTCGAGGCCTTGCGGCGGCGGTTTACCGAGCATCCGGGCGCGGCATTGTTCATAGATTACGGCCCGGCAGAGACAGAATTTGGCGATACATTTCAAGCCCTCAAGAAACATGAAAAAGTCTATCCGCTGGACGAGCCAGGACAAGCAGATTTAACCGCGCGGGTGGATTTTGCGGCACTGAGCGAGTGGGCAGACAAGGCAGAACTTTCCAGCTTTGGCCCGTGTCCGCAAGGACAGTTTTTATCGCGGCTGGGGATTGAAGTACGAGCCGTGCATTTGTCAAAAGCCGCACCTAAAAACAAAGCCAAAATAGCCAGGCAATTACACCGCCTCACCGATGCAAGCGAAATGGGGACTTTGTTCAAAGCCCTCGCCATTCAATCCGCAGATTTACCTACACCATTAGGGTTTAAATAATGCCCAAAAAACACCAAGACTTGCCGATAAAATTTGCCTCTGTTTTTGACGGTCTGCCCGGTATCAGCCACGGTTTTTTCGGGCGCGGTGGTGGGGTGTCCAAGGGCAAATATAGCAGTCTCAATACAGGTCGCGGCTCCGGGGATAACCCGGCACATATAGCAGAAAACCGCAAGCGGGTGGCGCGGGCTATGGGCACAAGCAGCACACATTTGCTATCAAATCACCAAATCCATAGCACGCAAGTCGTCGTGGTTGAAAAACCGTGGACGGCGGGCGCAGAACCTAAAGCAGACGCCATGGTAACGCGCACGCCTGGTCTTGCTTTGTCGGCATTGTCTGCGGATTGTTCGCCTGTTTTGTTTGCAGATATGAATGCAGGCGTTATTGGAGCTACCCATGCCGGTTGGCGCGGGGCTTTGGCCGGGGTTACGGACGCGACGATAATGGCTATGGTCAATTTAGGGGCACGGCGGAAAAACATCAAAGCTGCCATCGGGCCGTGCCTGAGTGCCAAACATTTCGAGGTTGGGCCGGAATTTGTCGGTGAGTTTATTTCTGAAAATCTGGGTAATGCGCGGCATTTCAAAAAAGGTGATGGTGACCGCTCATATTTTGACATCAAAGCCTATCTTTTACAAAAACTCGCGAGGGCAGGCGTCAAGGACGCAGTGGCTTTGCCTGATTGTACCTATGGGGCGCCGAACGCATATTTTAGCTACCGATATAATTGTCATAATGACATCGGGGACTATGGCCGTAATATTTCTGTCATAATGCTTAATCAAAGGCTTTGATTCTTTGAATTTGTTTGTTAAAGGGCGACAAGCGACGAAGACCATCCGAGTCGCATAAGCAAATTTATAGCTAACGAATTTATAGCTAAAAAGGGTTCCCATGAAGCTATTAAGTGGTACCGCCAGCGAAGACCTTTCCACCGCTATTGCCGATGTCCTCGACATGCCGCTCACCAATGTCAATATTGAACGGTTTCGCGATCAGGAAATTTTCGTGCGCATTAACGAAAATGTGCGCGGCGAAGATATTTTTCTCATCCAAAGCACATCCGCACCCGCCAATGATCATTTGATGGAACTCTTGATTATGATGGATGCGCTACTCAGAGCCTCAGCGGCGCGGGTGACGGCGGTTATTCCGTATTTCGGCTATTCCCGCCAAGACCGTAAAGTGGGTGGTCGTACGCCAATCTCGGCCAAGCTTGTCGCCAATCTAATTTCTCGCGCAGGTGCAGACCGGGTTTTGACCCTAGATTTACATGCTGGGCAAATTCAGGGCTTTTTTGATATTCCTACGGATAATTTGTTTGGCCAGCCTGTGTTCGAGGCGGATATTCGCGCCGAATTTTCGCGCAAAGAATTGAAAGAAATTTTGTTTGTCTCTCCTGATACGGGCGGTGTGGTACGCGCACGCGCCTTGGCCAAAAAGTTTGAAGCCGATATTGCTATTATCGACAAACGCCGCCCCAAGGCTGGCGAAAGCGAAGTGATGAATATTATCGGTGATGTAACGGGACGCACATGTATTATTCTCGACGATATTATTGATAGCGGCGGCACGCTGTGCAAGGCCGCCGATGCCCTGGTGGCTCAAGGTGCCAAACAGGTCAGTGCCTATATCACCCACGGTGTATTGTCGGATCCTGCGGTTGAGAATATCAATAAATCTGCCCTCAAAGAAGTGGTGATAACAGACACCATTGCCCAACCGCAAAAGGTGAAAGATTGTGTGAAAATCCGCGAGGTTTCTGTGGCAAGGTTGTTAGGCGAAGCCATACGCCGCATTGCCAATGCCGAGAGCGTGAGCAAGCTGTTTGATTAGGTTTTTTTCTTCCCCCCATTCTTTATGGGGGAAGTGCCAGAGCGAAGCGGCGGCGATGGGGGCGCGACGCTCTTGCGTCGCTACGATGGCAAAGTTAATGCGGTAGTTTAGTTGCGCACTAAGAAGTGCGCGCCCCCATCCCCCCTACGGGGTACTTCCCCCATGAAAAATGGGGGAAGGAGGCTACATCCGCTCCGCCCGGTAACTCAACACCCTCGTGCTATTAGCAGGCACTGTGAACGTCCATGTGGGCGTTGCTTCGTCCGCGTCTGGAGCCGTGGACGGGTTTATGATTTTATAGGGGGCACCATTATAGCCTGTGAGAACCTGACCGTTTCGGTTAATGCCATTTTTAGTGCTGGATTTATATTGAAAGATTGGGGTGCCAGTTGCTTTAAACTCAATGGTCACCGGGATATTATGGGCATTGGTGAATATGTGTTCGACTTTCTCCAGTACATCAATGTTGTTCCAGTTGGAACTGCTGAGCACGATACCGTCACCTGCTAATGTGACGCGAGTCTGCATTTGTACATTTTGCGATACACTGGTTTTTATTTTCACGGGCAGGTCAACGGCGCGGTTTTCTATTTCGTCTATGCCTTCAATGAGGGGTTTGCCATTATCTGCGCGGGACATGACACGGTAAGTGCCTTCGGGTAACGGTTTGCCCAATTTGCCGTCTTTGCCATTGTCCAGTCTGGTTTCCATAATGGCAGGGCGCACGGCTTGTTCCGGATTTTGCAAAGAGCGCCAGCTTTCCTCAAATGTATAAACCTGCTCCACTTCCACCTCCGGCACATGCAAGAACTGGATTTGCTTGGTCTGATAAGACGCCACATTAATCGGTTCGGGGATACGGTATAATTTGTATTCGGATAAGTCTTCTTGTTCGGGGGGCGGTGGGGGGGCGGCAGAGAATTGCTTGGAAACCATCGGTATAAGTCTTTCTACAGTCGTTCCGTCTGCTA
>JALSHM010000150.1 GCA_026982235.1 Robiginitomaculum sp.
GGGCGTATCTGTTCTTGCGTTCCGCCTACGGCGATTTTGTCGTGGGGCGAGATGATGGTTCGGCTTACTTGTTTTCTATCGGCGCACCGTCCTTGGTGGCGGTCAATGCGTCCAATTCACCCGTCGATTATACGGGTCTGGACAGCGTAAAAACCGTTAATGATGCGTCGGGTTTTGCTGAAAAGATTGCCTATACCAGCCCAAGATTGTTGGGCGATACGGTCGGTGTCGGCGTACAAATCGGCTTATCCTATGCACCCAATGCGCGGGCGTGCGGCGTTGATTATTGCGTTAAAAGCAATACGGCCAGCGCCTTAGACCCGTTCGCACCCGAGATCAAAAATATTTTTGAGGCAGGTATTGCTTTGGATCGTAAATTTTCTAACGGGTTATCAGCCGAACTTACCGGCACCTATGCATACGGCAGCGAAGACAGTGGTCTCGCAATATTTGACAATCTAGAAAGTTACGGTCTTGGCTTGGAGCTTAAATATGCAGATTTCACTTTTGGCTCGTCTTTCCTGAGGTCTAATAACGGGTTTGCGGGTCAAGGTGATTATACGGCCTATGATGCGGGCATTACTTGGAAACCATCTGATTGGGGTATCACCGCCTCTTACGGCCATGCCGACGACGACATTGCCAAAATCACCTCAGATCAAGGTGTGTTAGCGCTCAGCTATGATTTGGGAAAGGTCCGCCTTGGGACTGGCGTGCAATATATCCGCCGCGATGTTCCACTTGTCATAGGTGCCGTGCGTACAAAGCGCAAACAAGATGGGGCAGCCCTATTTGTTGAAGCTGGTATTGATTTTTAATTTACTCGCCTTCGACGCGGGCTTCTAGCGCCTGTTTATCCAAGACAAATAACCGCCGCCCATCCCGGCGCACAATACCGTCCTTGACCAGTTCGGAAATGGCGCGGGATATATTTTCCCGATCCGTATTAAGCTGCCGTGCAGTTTGCGCCAAGACCAGATTTGGGAAAACTGCATATTCACCATTTGGTTCTGGCCATTCCGCACATTGGGACAATATTTTCGAACACATGCGTGTGGTCATATTCAGCGCCACCCGCTCATATAGTTGTGTTGTGGTTTTATCAAGCCTAAACACCAATTCGCGCATCAGCCATAAGGATATATCCGGATGTTTTTCCAGTAGCGCCAAGAAGTCCACCTTAGAAACAATAGCGGTTTTTGTGTCTTTGGCCGCGACTACACTGGCGCTCCGTACCCCGTCGGTTAGCGCCGCCATTTCACCGAAAGTCTGTCCAGCACCGAGCTTGCTATACCAAATTTCCCGCCCGCGCGATGAATAGCCGGTAATATTAACTTGGCCTTCAAGGATGAAATAAACCGCCGCCCCCTGGTCATCTTCATTGATAATCGTAGTCTTAGCTGCAAAATTCTTAAACACCGCAATTTTGCGTAAGGTTTCATTACTGCGAATCGGGTCACTAAAGCTGGAAAATCTATTGGTCATGCTGTTACTCTCAGTTCTGATATTATCCCTAACACGCCCACTGTGCCAGCGCAACAATCCTAAAAAATCGACATTTAAACGAAATTAACTGAAAAAGCGTGATAAACCTCACGCTTATTCGGCAAATATTTAGGCTATATAATAGATGGGCGCGAACCTAGAACCCTGATACCGATCGGTACTCTCACCGCTCATATCCCCAGCGTATCAGGGGACTAGGCTTTTTCTCCTACCGAATTGGCCTAGGCACTCCCTCCTAGCCAATGACATTTTAATAACAACCCTTTTATAACTTGACCTGTCGGTGGGCAGGTTTTTTTTATGAAAATTAGGATACTTACCTTTGTTAGGCACCAAAGGCGTCAAGCCCGACCAATATATCAGTCAGAATATCATCGGGGGTTTCCAGCCCCACAGACAAACGAATAAGGCCATCTGTAATACCGTGTCTTGCCCGCTCTTCAGGTGTATAAGCTGCGTGGGTCATAGAGGCGGGGTGCTGGATTAAACTATCCGGGTCGCCGAGACTTACGGCGCGTTTCACCAAGTTCAGCCCATTCATCATGGTGCGCCCGGCTTCGATGCCGCCCTTAAGTTCAAAGGCAATCATGCCGCCAAAATCACCCATTTGTTCTTGTGCGAGAGCATAGTCTGGCGAAGTTTCCAGCCCAGGATAAAACACCTGTTCCACCGTCGGATGGGCTTCTAGCTCTTTGGCTATCATCATGGCCGTCGAGCAATGCCGGTCCATTCGCAATTCCAGTGTTTTCATGCCGCGCATAATCTGGTGTGCGGTTAAAGGTGCCATCACCGCCCCTGTCATATCTTTGAGACCCTCAACGCGGATACGCAGCATCAGGTCTGCCGGACCCGCAACCAAGCCCGCAATGAGGTCGCCGTGACCGCCCAAATATTTGGTCGCGGAATGAACAACCAAATCAGCGCCTAATTCTATTGGGCGGGTCAGATAGGGGGTGGAATATGTATTATCTACAATTGATACCAGACCTTTGGCCTTAGATATTTCACAAATAGCGGCGATGTCCACCAAACGCATATTCGGATTGGCCGGGGTTTCAAAATACACGATTTTTGTATCCGGACTAATGGCAGATTTGAAAGCCTCTATATTTTGCAAATCAACATATTTAATCGTAATCCCGAATTTGGTCAGGCCGTGTTCCATTAGGGCAAATGTGCAGCCGTATAAAGTTTTGTCGGCAATAATCTCGTCGCCGCTGGATAGTAATGTCCAAAATGTGGCTGCTATTCCCCCCATGCCAGAAGCAAACCCAATAGCAGATTCCGCCCTCTCCAGCGCTGCAAACCGCCGCTCAAGAATATCTACGGTCGGGTTGGAAACGCGCGAATAAAAATGTCCGATTTGTTCACCTTCAAACATGGCCGCCCCCTGCTCGACCGTATCGAAGGTAAAGGTGGATGTCATATAAACGGGCGGCACCAAAGCCCCGTATTGGTCAGATGTCGTGCCCGCATGAATGGCACGGGTGGCAAAGCCCATCTTAGCGATATTGTGGTCTTTATTCTGGTTAGACGCAGACATATTGCGCTCCTTTTCTATATCGCTCACGGCAATGCGCAAAAGCGCATGCCCACGCGGGTGCACACTAAAAGGCGCGACGGCTCCTGAGCCTTGCCCCGCTACGCTCAGTACATAGGAATTATACCAGTAATATACACTAATCCCTACGCCGTGAACTTGCGTTTTATAGCTTAATTTGATATTATATTAGCAGATTTAGGAGATTTACTAATAATGGACGCAATAGATCGCAAGATAATCCGTAGCTTACAGCAAGATGCTCGCCTGACCAACCAAGACTTGGCCGCCCGTATTGGCCTATCGCCATCACCGTGCTTGCGCCGGGTGCGCAAACTAGAGAAGGACGGTATAATCGCAGGATACACCGCCTTGGTGGATCAGGAAAAATGCGGGCTGCCCATAAATGTCTTCGTCAATATTAGATTGGAAAAGCCGTCAACCTCGACCATACGCGCGTTTGAACAAGCCGTAGAAAACATAGACGCTGTGGTGGAATGTTATCTGATGACCGGCAATCGGGATTATCTCCTGCGTGTGGTCAGCAGCGACCTTAAATCCTACGAGCATCTGGTGCGCGACCGCCTCACCACAATCCCCGGCGTGCTAAGTTTGGAGAGCAGCTTTGCTTTCGGCCAAGTCAAGCGCACAAATGTTTTACCGCTTATGCCTCGATAGCTATGCCCGCACGCCAATACACCGCACTGCGTCTATGGTTTTTGTGCGGGAGGACAGGGGGATAGGGGTGT
>JALSHM010000151.1 GCA_026982235.1 Robiginitomaculum sp.
GCTTCGCCGAGGCCGCGCGAACCTGAATGCACAAGCAAAACGACATTGTTTTTTTCTGGAAATATCTCGTCCAAAAGCGCAGCATCAAATACTTGCTCAAGTTTTTGAAATTCAGCAAAGTGATTGCCGCCGCCAATAGTCCCCAGAGCGTGACCCATGTTAGTTGGCAGCCCTGCTTTTTCCAGAACGGGTTTTGTGTCGCCGCTCCAAGGCAGTTCAAACCCGTTCAATTTTTTAACCGTCTTATCAAGTTTGAATTTACGTACACGAATATCTGTTTGCCACAAACCCATGCCACAACCAATATCATTGCCAACCAGATGCGGATAAATTAGACTCCGGCTTAAGAATGCTGCGCCAATAGGAATACCCTTGCCGGGGTGTAAATCCGGTAAGCCAACGGCGCGCTCTATGCCGGGAAGCTTTGCGGTTTGTTCAAGCTGACGTATAGCGTCACCTTCAATCCAACTATCCTCGGAAGCGATTAGTTTTATTTTATCCAAATTCATTACGCCCTCCTTGTTTGAGCAAGAAATTGCGAATTACGTATAGAAGCAGTGTATTTTGGGATGGAGCCAAAAGGCCGCATAATTGAGTTAGGTGGTTATTAAGTCCACCAACATAGAAAATGCCCATGATTTTGTACCTTGAATAGAAAAGTGAGAAGCTGTTGTCTGTGTGAAAATATTTTGCATAATAACCTCCTTTTCTAGTCAAAAACATGAATTGAAGCGCGTCTATACAAAGAGACTTTAGCTTGCAAGCTTTTTGTTTAAGGTTTTATTTTTATAATGTTATTATTGGTTTGGGCGAGGTCGTTATCGCTCAGCTTTATTGGTTGGCGTATAACCGTAGCCGGCCCAGAGATTAAGCTTTCGGGTTTTTCCGCCGCCGAGGTCTAGCTCTAACATGGGCAGTTTTTCTAGACGCTTAAAATCTGCGGTGAGTTTCTCGGCATAGGTAAGCTTATCTTGGGCGTGGACGGCTTGGACACAGGCTCTAAACTCGTCCTTGGGCACATCTTCACAATCACGGTAATAATTGATGATTAGGATTGGACCGTCTGAGCTTTCGCTTGCAAGCAAGCTTGCCGTCGCTTCGGCGTGGTGAGAGATACGGTTAGTATTGCGCCACATGCGCAAGGGCAATCCGGTATCCCGTTCTAGGCCGTAATATAGTAAATCGTAAAAAACAAGTCGGTTATCGGTAGCAATGGCGGTGAACGCATTGCCGTCATGCCCTGCCTTTACAGTTTCCACAATAATGGCTTCGGTTTCAGGCCAGCCGCGCACACGTTTAAACGCATTGGCTTGGCCAACCATATTGGCAAAGGAGGGTGCAAGGGCGGCAACAGCTAAAATAACACCCATGCCGATATTGACCCAGATTCCAATTTTAGTCGTCTTTTCGAAATTGGCCAAACCCATTCTTGCAACTAATAGTGCCGCTGCAGTATAAGCTGTTACAGCCCAATTGGCATTGGCACGGCTGAGCAGGGCTTCCATTGAGATCACCAATAGGGGACTGAGAACGAAAATAGCCAGCAAGAGAGATTTCATTTCTGTGCGCTCCCTAACCACCGTAAACAATGCAATTACCAACAAAACCAAAGTGATTGGGCCAAATACGATAATTTGGGAAACCCAAAATTCTAGCAATTCCAAGGGATGAAACGGGACGCCCTGTAAATTTGCATTGGCCGCCGTATGGGTAATGGTAGCAAAATCATTTTGGGTGTTCCAAATAATATTGGGTGTTAGAACCGCCAATGCGATTAGCGCCACTAGGAGACCTTTAAGGCCAAGCAAAGCTTGGCGTGATTGTTGGTCTACCATCATGCTGACAATCAAGGCAGGCAAGAAAAACAGCATAGCATATTTTGATAACATCCCAAACCCTATGGCTAGGCCTAATATTATAGCCCACTTAAATTTGGGCGTTTCGCGCAGGTGCATGAATGCATTTAACCCTAAAGCCCAGCATAATAATAAAGCAACGTCCGTGCTGACTATACCTGACGACAACCAAACGGCAGGCATGAGAAAATACAAAGCCGCTGCCCAAAACCCGGCGCGGTCGTCATAGATAAACCGCCCTGTTCGGAATAACACATAAGCGATAACAGGATGGATGAGTGGTGAGGAGATTCGAACGGCCCATTCTGCATTGCCAAATATACTGGTCGTGGCGGCTATCAACCAAGCAATCATGGGGGGCTTGGAATAATAACCCCAGTCAAAATTCCGTGACCAGGCCCAATATTGCGCCTCGTCGCCGTGCAAATTTGTGGGTGAAAAGTAGAGGCCGAGCAAGCGTAATGCACCGAGTCCTAACACCATGAAAATTACATATTTGTGGTAATTTATGGGCTTAATTTTATTATTATCAATCATAGCCATGTGATTGCCACTATGTTGGTAAAAAATAAACTAAATTCGGCGTTATTAGTGTTTATGCATGTCCTTGTATTTGATTCTGGTGTGGGTGGGCTTAGCGTTGTCGCGGAGTTACGCGCGCTCATGCCTGATATTTATATGAGCTATGTGGCAGACGACGCATTTCGACCTTACGGCAATAAAACAGAAGCGCAATTGAAAGGCCGCCTGCCAGGCTTGCTACAGACTCTAGTTTTGGCGGTGAAGCCGGATGTTGTGGTAATAGCATGCAATACTGCATCGACTACGGCGTTAAGCGAAATTCGGGGTGTTGTTCAGATACCTGTCATCGGAGTTGTGCCTGCCATTAAGCCCGCAGCCCAGATGAGCAAAAGCAAAACCATCGCTGTGCTGGGCACGCCCGGCACGGTCAAGCGCAAATATGTGGACGAATTGATTTCTGATTTTGGTAATAATTGCCGCGTGATATTACATGGTTCTACGGGGTTGGTGGAGTTGGCAGAACAGAAATTATCCGGGCTTGATATTGATAGATATGAAGTGGCCGCAGAAATCTCGCCCATGTTTGAGGCCACGGACGGTAATGATATAGATGTGGTGGTTTTAGCCTGTACCCATTTCCCACTATTATTGCATGAACTTAAATTTGCTGCACCGCACAGTGTAAACTGGGTAGATTCCGGTAGCGCCATTGCTCGGCGCACACAATCGGTTTTGGAGGATTTGACTTTGGATGCCCCACCAAATCATCCACAAACCGCTTTACTTATAGGTGGGCACAATAACATAGACCGGGCGAAAATGTTTAAAGGCTTTGGGTTTGTGAAAACGGTTGCCTTGCCCGCGTTCTAGAGTGCTCTAGTTATGGGTTAAGCTTTTCCAAACCAGCCAGCCAATAATTATTAGCGCAACAAACCCGAAAGTGAATTTGGCAAAATGTTTCTTGATAATAGCTTCGGCGCTCTCGCCAAATTTCCATACCAACCCGGCTACAAAATAAAACTGAAGACCGCGCGAAATAATACTTGCGATTAAAAATATGGCAAAATTTAGTTTCAGCAACCCCCCTAAAACAGTCACGACCTTATAAGGGAAGGGCGTTAAACCTGCTCCAAATACAGCCATTGCACCCCAATTATCAACCATTTCAGTAAATCCATCTATTTTATCAGCTTTGCCCAGTTTTTCCAATATAGGCAGGGCGATAGCTTCATAGGCAAACCAGCCGATAATATAGCCAACTACACCGCCTAGTACCGAAGCCACCGTACACCAAAAAGCATAGCGCCAAGCCTTACTGCGGTCGGATTGCACCATAGGCACAAGCATAACGGAGGTCGGGATTGGAAAGATAAAGCTCTCGAAAAATGAAATGGTATATAGGGTGCGCTCGGCATT
>JALSHM010000152.1 GCA_026982235.1 Robiginitomaculum sp.
CCACCCCGCAGAAAAAATATCCCTGCGTACGGCCATTTAATGTTCAAAATCAACTTAGCTAGCAACTGTATCTCATATTTTTCTCCATACCTGATTTTTCTTGATTAGGGTATTGGCAATTATCAAGAGTTTTCGGGCGACTGCGATCAATACAACTTTGTACAAGGGGCAGGCTTCGCACTGTGGTTTGCCTTTGTCGCGCAGGCGTTTGGCGAATATTTTGAGAGCGGGGTTATGGTTAGATGCGACCAGTGCGGCCTGATAGAGTAGGCAACGCACAATACTTTCCAGCTCACAGCGTTCCTCAAACGATAAAAACCCAGACTTAATCATAAATCAGAGTCGAATCTATCACCCCATATATGTCAAGACAAAATTCGGGATATCAGGGATTCTGGGTATAGATATAAGAATTTGTTGTCTTGTTTTGCCATCTTATTGCCTCAAAAGGGCACATAAAAGGACACGCCAGAGGGCACATGGATGTGCAATTTGATATTTACGGACTCTATTCATGCCCAAAATATACAATAAAACAAGGGTTTAGTCAGCAATTTAAAGCAAGAAAGTGGCTCCGCAAGCAGGACTCGAACCTGCGACCCAATGATTAACAGTCATTTGCTCTACCAACTGAGCTATTGCGGAATATTCACTTTCGCGTGTGTGCCTATAACACCATGCTTGAGGGCGCGACAATAGTTATTTTAAACCAAACTGAAGTTTTTTCCAACCCCATAATCCACCTTACTATACACGCAAAAAAAGTGGGAGCTAAAAAGCTCCCAAAGGTGTTAGGTGAATGGTGGGGTGCCTTCAAGAGAAGACTTGTTCTTTATTAAGGAAGTTGGTTAAATAAGGGTTAACGTGCACGATTATTTTTACATTTGATTCAGCTAGGTAAATCTTTTCATAATCAGGGTTAATGGCCGCCGCTGGTCGAGCCAGGTTTTATAGAGTAATCTACGGCAATTTCGTAATCTGGGTCATCATCCGAATCGACTATTAACCGCCCTGCTCGTTTCAGCAATTTATGGCAATCCCGAGTCAGGTGTCGCAATTGTAAATGCTTGCCACGTGATTTATAGCGGAAAGCCAAAGCTTCAATCGCCTGTAGCGCAGATTGGTCAACAACGCGACTATCCATAAAGTCAACAATTACATGATCCGGGTCATTGTCCGGGTCGAACAAATCTGTGAAGCTTTCAATAGAGCCAAAGAACAAAGGCCCGTTTAACTTATATATTTTACTACCGCCTTTGGTTATTTCGGTGCGCGATTGTGTATGGGTGGCCGTACTCCAAGCAAAGGCGACCGCTGAAACGATTACCCCGACAATGACCGCCGTAGCTAGATCCGTCAACACGGTGACGACCGTAACCAATACAATCACCAATGCATCAGTGAGCGGGATTTTGCGCATAATGATTAAGGTGCGCCAAGCAAATGTACCAATCACCACCATAAACATAACACCAACCAATGCAGCTAGCGGAATTTGCTCAATAATATTGGAGCCAAAGAGTATAAATACCAGTAAAAACAAAGCCGCCGAGACGCCTGAAAGCCGCGTGCGCCCGCCGGATTTAACATTTATCATAGATTGACCAATCATGGCACAACCACCCATACCGCCAAAGAAACCTGTGACCGTGTTGGCTATGCCTTGGGCGACGCATTCCTGGGACGTACCACCGCGCTGCCCTGTCATTTCGCCAACTAAGTTTAATGTCAATAAGCTTTCGATTAAGCCTATTGCCGCCAATACCAACGCATAGGGAAAGATGATGACCAAGACGTCCCAAGCGGATTGTAAACTGACCATTTCAGGAATATACGGAATATGAAATGATGGCAGGCCGCCCTTAATAGACGCCATAGATCCAACATTGGGCACATCTATGCCAAAACCAATGACGATGGCCGCGACTATAACAATCCCGGCCAAAGGCGCAGGTACAATATGGGTGATTTTTGGCATGATCCAAATAATAGCCATGGTCAACCCGACCAAACCGATCATAGTCAACATCGGCACCGCATCCATCCAGACCTTGGCACCCTCTGGCCCGGTTTTGAACATATCAAGCTGGGAGTTAAAGATAACAATAGCCAAACCGTTGACAAAGCCCAGCATGACTGGATGGGGTACTAGGCGGATAAACTTGCCCAAATGTAATACACCCGCCAATATCTGCATCACCCCCATCAATATGACAGTAGCAAATAAATATTCGACCCCGTGGCGGAGAACAAGCTCGACCATAACAACGGCAAGCGCACCTGTTGCACCCGAAATCATCCCCGGGCGACCACCGATAAGCGCTGTGATTAAACCAACAATAAATGCAGCATAAAGCCCAACCAACGGATTAACATGAGCCACAATAGAGAACGCCACCGCTTCTGGCACCAAAGCCAACGCAACCGTCAACCCGGCCAAAGTTTCTATCTTTATCCGCCCCGGCGTAAATTCCGTAAATTTCGGGTTGCGCCAGTTGGTAAAGGACAGGTTTTTCGCAAAAGCGCTTAAGGTCGGCTTCATAATAGTATCGTATCTTTTGTTATGAAAATAATGGAGGCACCATCCGGAATCGAACCGGAGTACACGGATTTGCAATCCGCTGCGTAGCCACTCCGCCATGGTGCCCAAGAGTATAAAAAGGGTGGTCGTGGGCGCTCTATATCCGAGGTTATTTAAGATTACAATAAAGCATTACTGTTTTTTTGGAATCTATGGATGCCCTGCGCTAAAACTTTCCTAAATCTCGTGATTTTTGGTAGGCTGCCTTGACTGCTTTGCTCATGAGTTTTGGTAGGCCGTCTTTGGCCATTAGCACATCTAGGGCGGCTTCGGTTGTGCCGCCGGGGGATGTAACTGATATACGCAAATTTTCCGATGTTTCGGGAGAGCGTGCCAAAACCACGCCAGAGCCTATCATCGTCTGGCGTGCCAGTTCTGCCGCTAATTCAGGGCGCAACCCCAGACTGACCCCAGCCTCGGCCAAAACTTCTGTCATATAAAATACATAGCCCGGCCCTGAGCCTGAAACAGCGGTAAGCATGTCAATCTCGTCTTCGCTTTCCACTTGAACAACTTTGCCAATCGCCCGAAGGCGTGGTTCTGCAAATTCTCGATGTGCTTGCGTCACGCCCTCGCCGCAGACATAACCCGTAATTCCGACCCCATATGCTGCCGGGAGGTTAGGCATTGCACGGATAATAGGACGGTCACCGAACACATCTGTCAGCCCCTTCAGCTTAATACCCGCCATAATCGACACGACCAAAACATCTTTGGGCAGAGCTTCGGCAAGTTCCGGGCCGACCTTGGTAAATAATTGCGGCTTAATGGCCAGCAAACACATTTTCAAACCAGAAGCCGCGCCTTTGGTTAATCTAGCCGAGAACTTCACGCCTAACCGCAAGGCGCGTGCGGCTGCTTGGCCGGGTGCGGGGTCAATCACCAGTATTTCGTTAGCTTGCAGTGCTTTGGCAACTCCTTGATTATCTTTCGCAGACAGCCAACCAGACAGCAAAGCCCCACCCATATTGCCCGCGCCGATAAGTGCGTGGGTATTGGTTGAGAGCTTTCCAGATTTTACAAAACTGTTCATACGACCACTTAACCATGTGCGGCCAAATCAAGCAAGGCCGTATCTAGGGCATCTTCGGGGGTTTTCCCGGCCCATACCACATACTGGCAAGCAGGGTAGCCCCGCTCCGCCGCTTCAAGTGCACCGGACAATAATGCCATGGCTTGCTCTATCATGAGTTTGGCACC